>NZ_VFTA01000026.1:0-90049 GCF_007003935.1 Mesorhizobium sp. WSM4310 | reverse complement strand
GGGGGCGCCCCCCCGCCGGCGTTTTCGACGACCTCGCGCACGATGGCGAGCCCCAGCCCGCTGCCTTCCTCGGTCGAGCCGGCGATGCGGTAGAAGCGCTCGAACACGTGATCCCGCTCTTCCACTGGAATGCCAGGCCCGTCGTCGGTGACCGTCAGCACGGCTTCGCCATCGACGGCCGCCAGCCTCACAGTGACGCTGCCACCTGACGAGGAGTAGCGCAGCGCATTGTCGACGAGGTTGACGATCATTTCGCGCAGCATGGTGCCGTCGCCGATGACCGGCGCGGGGCCGGCTTCCTCGAGGCCGAGATCGACGTTGCGGCTGACGGCAATCGGCGCATGGGTTTCCAGAACCTGGCGAGCCGCTTCGGTCAGGTCGACACGGTCGGCGCGCGGCCGTCGGCTACCCGGCTCGGCTCTCGACAAGGTCAGCAGTTGTTCGGCAAGCCGTGCCAGGCGGCCAGAGCTTGCCTGCAAGGCCACCAGCGCCTCGTGGCGGGCATCGGGGACGGTTTCTCGCAGCGCGTAGCTCGCCTGCGTCGACAGCAGCGCCAGCGGCGTGCGCAACTGATGCGCGGCATTGGCGACGAAGCGGCGTTGCGACGCCATCTGGGCCCGCACGCGTGCCATATAGGCGTTGAGCGCTTCGATCAGCGGGCGGATTTCGCTTTGGGCGCCCGGCACTTCGACCGGGTCGAGGTCGCTGCGGTTCGGCGAACGCACTGCGTCGCGCAGCCTGATGAGCGGCGCCAGGCCCCGATGCAGGCCAAGGAGCACGAAAAGGCCGGCGATCGCCACCAGCGCCAACTGCTGGGCAAAGGCGCCAAACCAGAGTCGCCGCACCATCGCGTCATGTCCGGCAAGGGTGACGCCGACGGTAACCGATATCGGCGAATCCTTGCCGGCGCCGACCACACCCTGGCTGAAGGTAAGCAGCCGCAGCCGGTGGTCGCGATAGGTTGCCTCGGTGCTGGACGGCGTCAACGCCTCCGGCAGATTGGGATAGCCGGTCAGCAGCCGCCCTCTGGCAGTCTTGACATGGTAGTAGACGCTGTCGCGGTCGCCCGTATCGAACATCTCGATCGCTGCCGGCGGGATCGTGGCATCGAGCACGCCATCGGTCATGGCGACCTGCTCGGCGATGGTCCGCGCCGAGCCGAGCAGCATTCGGTCGGTGACCAGGTTGGCTGTGGCCAGCGCGCTGCCATGGCTGGTCCACAGATTAATGGTGGCGAGTCCGGCCAGTGGCAGCACCACCCATGCCAACAACTGCAGGCGGAGGCTATTGATCTTCATGCCGCAGAAGATAGCCGAGGCCACGCAAGGTGGCGATCTGGACCCGCGACCCTTCGAGCTTCTTGCGCACGCGATGCACATAGATCTCGATGGCGCTGGGGTCGGCATCGGTCTCGAAATCATAGATCGCCGCCGAAAGTGCCGCCTTGCTCACCGTGCGCCCGGCCTTCACCATCAATTGCTCCAGCACCGCATGTTCGCGAGGTGTGAGCGCCAGTGGTTCACAGGCCAGCGAAAACAGCCTTGTGTTGGTGTCGAAGACGAGATCGCCGCAGGCAACGACAGGTGCGGTGCGGTCGTTGGCGCGTCGCAGCTGCGCCCGAATACGGGCCTCGAGCTCCTCGATCTGGAATGGCTTGGCCAGATAGTCGTCGGCGCCTTCGTTGAGGCCCTTGACCCTGCCGTCGAGGCTGGCATTGGCGGTCAGCACGATCACCGGCACCCGGTTGCCGCGCGCCCGCAGCATGCGCAGCACCTCCAGGCCGCCCATGCGCGGCAGTGCCAGGTCTAGGATGACGAGCGCATGGTCGCCCGCCGCCAGCGCGTGCTCGACATCCTCGCCCTCATGGACGATGTCGACCACATAATTCGCCTGGCGCAGGGTCTTGCCCAGCCAGTCGGCCAGTTCGCGGTTGTCCTCAACGAGCAGCAGTCGCATATCTATGACAGTCCGGATTCATTTGCGGCCTTCCAGCGGATCGCCTTGGCCTGATGGGCGGCGGCACCCCTGATCTCTCTTGAATGAGCGACAGTATCGATCTCAACGCAAGACAAATGCGGGCTCGGCGAGGGTAGCAGCAGGCCTTTGCAGGTTTCGATCAGCCTATTCTCGCTTCAAATCGAACCGAACGGTTCGGTTCGGGTTGACAGATTGTGTCGCAAACAGTGAACAATCGCCTCCAAAAGCGCTCCGATCTTGTCGGAAGGGCTGAACTTAATAAACTGAAATGATTGCATAAATTGCGTTGAAATTGCTGCGCATGCAATATGCATTGTCTATAATATAAGGAAATTCTGCAAAGCCGACGCGACTGGTAATCCAAAAGGCATTCCCTACTTCGGGGTGGTCCGAGCGACGCGAAATTCCTCCCAAGGGCACGCCACCAGACGGACAGGACAGATAAATATTGGAGTAAAGAAAATGACCAAGATCGCTCTTACCGCCGCCGCCATCCTCGCCGCCACGGGCGCCGCTTTCGCCGGCAGCGACCATTATGGCTCCGGCAACTATGGTTCCAACAACGTCAACCAGCCGGTTGCCAGCCAGTCGTCCTCGAACATCGACACCACCTATACCGGTTCGATCGTGAAGTCTTTGAAGACACAGGGCGACGCCAATGCCAACGTGCCGGCTCAGTCGGGCCAGGGCATCTGGGGCCGTTAGTTCCTCCAATCCCCGGAAGATTGACAAAGAGCGGTGGGCCTGGCCCGCCGCTCTTGTTTTGCGCAGCAGGGCAGGCATCGGTTTCAAGCAGCCGGGTCTTTGCAACCGGCGGAAAAGCTCCGCCTCCGGGAATAAAACCAGACGGCCTCGGGTCTTATTCCTGCGAAACCGTCCTCCCAAGACGCCGCCCAACGGATGAGACAGGAGATTGAAATGAACAAGATCGCTATCGCCATAACCGCCATCCTCCTTGCGACCGGCGGCGCCCTTGCCGGCAGTGACCATTATGGCTCCGACAATGCCAACCAGCCGGTTGCCTCGATTGCCGGGGTGGATCACGCCGCCACCGGCGCGGTAAAGGACACGGATATGGCCGGGCGCAAGGCAGCCGATACCAGGATGAAGACCACCACCGACTGGCCGGAACCCGGCCAGGGTATTTGGGGCAACTGAGGTCTCGGGCGCGGCGGGCTTGCCCGCCGCATGCCCGGCAGGACTGCTAGCTCAGATCCTTCGGGCGCAGGCAATGCGTCAGTCGTGCCGCCGAAAGGCCAGACCAGTCGCTGTCGAAGACAAGGCGCGCGATGGCTGCCGTGGGGAACTTTTCCTCGAGCCTCTTATGGGCTTTGGTCTCCGAGCCGGATCCGGCAAGCTGTTTCGCCAGATCCTCCAGGCCCGGATTGTGGCCAACCACCACCAGGCAGCGGCTTGATGGGTCGACTTTACGAATCTGGCTCAGAATATCCGCCGCCGAAGCCTCGTAGAGCGCTTCGGCAAACACGACCCGGGGATGTGCCGGCAGTTCCGCGGCGACCAGCCGCCATGTATCACGGGTGCGCAGAGCCGACGACACCAGCACAAGATCGGGCAGCCAGTCGCGCGCCGCAAGCTCCCGCCCCACCAATTTGGCCGCCTTCAATCCGCGTTCGGCCAGCGGCCGGTCGACATCGTCGAGATCAGGGTCGTCCCAGCTCGATTTGGCGTGGCGCAGGAGAAGAAGCTGTTTCATCAATTTGCGTCCGACCAGGGAATGTCGGCATGAAAGTCCTTGCCATATCCCCCGCCGTGCCTTGTGCCGCCTTCGACATAGAAGGCCGCCGCCAACTGGCCATGGATGAATAGGCCGACACGCCGTTCGCCGTTGTCCCGTTTAACGACAACGTCGGTTTCGGCGATCGGCCAGGCTCCGGAACGAATGTGTATTGTTCCGACGATTGGCCCGACGGTTCTGCCCTGCATTTCACAGAGGTAAAAATATGCCGTGGCGTTTTGCGGGTCTCCAGCCTCGTCATATTCGAAAACGCCGGCCAGGTCGCCTTTAATGCGGATCGCAGTGTCGAAAACGTCCATTGGCCTCGGCTCAGGGCGTAATCCGCGCCAGATGCTCCAGATCGGCTTCCTCGCGCAGCGGATCGGGCGCCATCACCACCGAGGTGCCGTTGTCGGCATCGTCGGCAAAGTGAGCGAGCACCGTGCGCCCGGCCTCCATGCGCGCCTTGCCTTCGGCGACCAGGCCCAGAGCCAGCGGATAAAGCCGGTGTTCGGCCTTCAGCACCCGGGCAGCAAGCGTATCGGCATTGTCGCCGACCATCACCGGCACGGCCGCCTGGGCGATGATCGGCCCGTCGTCCATCTCCGACGTGACGAAATGCACGGTGCAGCCATGGATGCGCAGGCCGGCGGCCAGCGCGCGCGCATGGGTGTCGAGGCCCTTGAATGCCGGCAGCAGGGCAGGGTGGATGTTGATCATCCGGCCCTGCCATTTCTGGACGAAGCCGGAGGAGAGGATGCGCATGTAGCCGGCCAGGGCCACGATCTCGGCATTGAAGGCGGCGAGTGCGGCGTCGATCGCCGCGTCATGCGCCTGCTTGCTGCCATGGTTGGCGCGGGCAATGACCTGCGTGGCGATGCCGCGTGCCTTGGCGATTCCGAGGCCGGCGGCGTCGGCCTTGTCTGAAATCACGCCGACGATCTCGGCCGGGAAGGCCGGGTCGCTGGCCGCGGCGATCAGCGCGGTCATGTTGGAGCCGCGCCCCGAGATCAGGACGACAGTGCGTTTTCTCTGCGT
Source organism: Mesorhizobium sp. WSM4310 (assembly GCF_007003935.1). Taxonomy (NCBI): domain Bacteria; kingdom Pseudomonadati; phylum Pseudomonadota; class Alphaproteobacteria; order Hyphomicrobiales; family Phyllobacteriaceae; genus Mesorhizobium; species Mesorhizobium sp. WSM4310. The sequence goes on along the minus strand of NZ_VFTA01000026.1, from coordinate 85,299 downwards.
GCTCATAGGCCGATCGAGCCCCGATAGATGACGCCGGCATCGCGGCGCGGCACGATGCGGCCGATCGGCGTCACCGTCTCGCCGGCTTCCTGCAGCACGGCGGCGACCTGCGCCGCCTGGCCGGAGGCGACCGCCAGGATCATGCCGACGCCGCAATTGAAGGTGCGCATCATCTCTTCCGGCGCCACGCCGCCGGTCTTGGCCAGCCACGAGAACACCGCCGGCACGTCTATGGCTTCCAGGTCGAGTTCGGCCGAAAAATCCTTGGGCAGCACGCGCGGAATGTTTTCCGGGAAACCGCCGCCGGTGATGTGCGCCAGCGCCTTGATGCCATGCGTGTTGCGGATCGCCTTGAGGATGGACTTGACGTAGATGCGGGTCGGTTCGAGCAACGCCTCGGCAAGCGTCGCCTCGTCGTTGAACGGCGCCGGATCGCTCCATGCCAGGCCACTGGCGGCGACGATGCGGCGCACCAGCGAAAAACCGTTCGAATGCAAGCCCGAGGAAGCGAGGCCCAAAAGCACGTCGCCTTCGACGATGTCGTCGGTGGGCAAAAGCTGGCCGCGTTCGGCCGCGCCCACGGCAAAGCCGGCGAGATCATAGTCCTTGCCGTGATACATGCCGGGCATTTCCGCCGTCTCGCCGCCGATCAGCGCGCAGCCGGCCTGCCGGCAGCCCTCGGCGATGCCGCCGACGATCGCCGCTCCCTGGTCGGGATCGAGCTTGCCGGTGGCGAAATAGTCGAGGAAGAACAGCGGTTCGGCGCCCTGCACGACGATGTCGTTGACGCACATGGCGACGAGGTCGATGCCGATCGTGTCGTGCTTGCCGGCATCGATGGCGATCTTGAGCTTGGTTCCTACACCATCATTGGCGGCGACCAGCACAGGATCGGTAAAGCCGGCCGCCTTGAGGTCGAACAACCCGCCGAAACCGCCGATCTCGCCATCCGCACCCGGCCGGCGCGTGGCACGCACCAGCGGCTTGATCTTCTCGACCATGAGATTGCCGGCATCGATATCGACGCCGGCCTCGGCATAGGTGAGCCCGTTCCTGCGCTTGCTCGTTTTGGCCTGGCCCGTTTTGGGCTGGCTTGTGTCGCGCTTGCTCATCGCAATTTTCCTGCTCGTTTGCGGGCTCTTCGCATGAACGGTTTCGGTCCGCAAGGATAACGGCGGAGCCGAGCGCCATTTGACCTGACAAAAGCGTGGATAGAATGGCATAGGATTGGCGCTCGCGCCTGGAACGAACTGTCCTTGTGGCGGCTCTCCATCTCCTTCATCTATCTCCAAACAGCGCATGGCGGGACAATGAGTTGACCATCCCCAATCTGATCACCATCCTGCGCCTTCTCCTGGTGCCTGCCGTGGTGCTGGCCATGCTGCAGGCCCGTTGGGACTGGGCCTTTGCCGGCCTCGTCATCGCCGGCGTCTCGGATGGCATCGACGGCTTCATCGCCCGCCGCTTCAACCAGCAGTCCGAACTCGGCGCCTATCTGGATCCGATGGCCGACAAGCTGCTTCTGGTTTCGGTGTTCGTCGTCATGGGCTTCATCGGGCAATTGCCGCTGTGGCTGGTCGTCACCATGGTGTCGCGCGATGCGCTGATCATCTGCGCGGTCCTGTTGTCCACCGTGATGGCGCACCCGGTCGAGATAAAGCCGTTCCTGGTGTCGAAAGCCAATACCGCCATCCAGATCGTGCTGGCGGCGGTCGCGCTGGGCGAGCTCGCCTTTGCCCTGCACCTCGACCCTCTGCGGCCAGCCCTCATATTGCTGTCCGGGGTCTTGACCGTGGCTTCGGCCGCAGCCTATCTCGTGGCTTGGCTGAGGCATATGAGCGGCTATGGCGAAGGCTCCAATCCGAACATCTGAGAAAGAAGCAGCGGTGATCGAGGCCGCGGCTGCCGATCTTGTCGCGGCCTCCGCGTTCCGCCGGCAGATCTCCTTCTGGGTGGCCGGCGTCGCCGCGCTTGCGTTGTTCCTCTATGTATTCAGCGCCATCCTGCTGCCCTTCGTCGCCGGCATGGTGCTTGCCTACTTCCTCGATCCGGTCGCCGACCGGCTGCAGCGGCTTGGCCTGTCGCGTTTCATGGCGACGGTGGTCATCCTGATCACCTTCCTCATCGTGCTGGTGCTGGCCTTTGTCATCCTCATTCCGGTCTTGGCGACGCAGATGGCCGATTTCGCAGGCAAACTGCCGGAATACCTGACCCGGCTGCAGAGCCTGATCACCTCCTTCGATCCGAAATGGCTGGAGCAGAAATTCGGCGTCAACGCCAATGGCTTGCGTGATGGGCTGAATTCGCTGCTGACCTCGGGTTTCGGCCTGCTCACCACGGTCTTCACCTCGATCTGGAGTTCGGGCGTGGCGCTGGTCTCGGTGGTCAGCCTGTTCGTGGTGACGCCGGTGGTTGCCTTCTACATGCTGCTCGACTGGGACCGCATGGTGGCGGTTATCGACAGCTGGGTGCCGCGCGACAACGTCGCGACCGTGCGCGCCATTGCGCGCGACATCAACACCGCGACCGCCGGTTTCGTGCGCGGCCAGGGCACGCTCTGCCTGGTGCTCGGCGCCATGTACGCCACCGGTCTGACGCTGACCGGGCTGAACTTCGCCATCCTGATCGGCCTGTTCGCCGGGCTGATCTCGTTCATTCCCTATGTCGGCTCGCTGACCGGGCTGGTTCTGGCGGTCGGCGTCGCTTTTGTGCAGTTCTGGCCGGACTGGACAATGATCGTCGCCGTCGCCGTGGTCTTCTTCATCGGCCAGTTCATCGAAGGCAACATCCTGCAGCCCAGGCTGGTCGGCAAAAGCGTCGGCCTGCATCCGGTGTGGCTGATGTTCGCTCTGTTCGCCTTCGGCGCGCTGTTCGGTTTTGTCGGTCTGCTGATTGCCGTGCCGGCTTCCGCCGCCGTCGCCGTTCTGGTGCGCTTCGCCATCGCCCGCTATCTCGAATCGCCGCTTTACAAGGGTCACGCGACAGAGGCTGCGCCGCCGCTGCCGGCCGATCGTGGCGGCGGCCACCGCACCCAACCACGTCGCTCGAAGTGACCGCCCAGCGAACCGATCCGCCGCGCCAGCTGCCGCTCGATCTCGGCCACGGCACAGGCTATTCGCGCGACGAACTCGTCGTCTCCGGCACCAACAACCAGGCGGCGGCACTGGTCGACCGCTGGCCGGACTGGCCCTCGCCTGTGGTGGTGCTGGCAGGTCCCGCCGGCTCCGGCAAGTCGCATCTGGCCGCCATCTGGCGTGCGCGCGCCAACGCGGTCGTGGTCGACGCCCGGCTCATCGGCGATTGCATCGCCAGTCTCGGCGCCCGGCCGGCGCTGATCGACGATGTCGATGCCGGCGCGGTCGACGAACAAGGCCTGTTCCATCTGATCAATGCGGTGCGCGGCGCCGGCTCGACGCTGCTGTTGACCGCACGGCGTTTTCCCTCGGCCTGGGGCGTGTCGCTGCCGGATCTGGCCTCGCGGCTGAAAGCGGCGGCGACGGTCGAGATCCATGAGCCCGACGACCTGCTGCTGGCCGGCGTCATCACCAAGCTGTTCGCCGACCGCCAGGTCGAGGTCGAACCGCATGTCGTGCAATATCTGGTGCGGCGCATCGAGCGCTCGCTGGCGACAGCCATGCGTGTGGTGGAGCGGCTGGACCGCACGGCGCTCGAGCGCAAGATGCCGATCACGCGGGCGCTCGCCGCCGAAACGGTCAGCGCGATGGATGAGGGGCAGGGCGCGTTCGAGATTTAGTAATCCTAAGGCGACCGGCAACAGGGCGTGTCCCATTTTGGGAAAGAACAGCTGGCATCCATCTTGCTGCACCAGCTTGCCGGCTGACCCCGGTCCTGATTGCGTTCCAAATCAGGTTGTAGGCTCGCCGGGATTGAGTTTGGGGTTCTCGCCCGGCGAGCTTGCCTTTAATTGATCTTAGGACCCGATCTATCCACGACCGACATAGAAAGCCCGCTCCCGGCTTGAAGTCGGGCGGGGGCGCTTATTCAACAGAACTGGACCGGCGCGTATCGTCGCATGGGAAGGCGGGAGCGCGTATCGCCCGATCAAGGGCACGACAAAGGCGGCGACCGTGGTTCAGGCTCTCGTGGCGGGCGAGGGCGCCTAGATCACATTGCTATGAAGAAGATGGTCGGAGTGGAGAGATTCGAACTCCCGACCCTCTGGTCCCAAACCAGATGCGCTACCAGCCTGCGCTACACTCCGAACGGTCTGTTGCCTATTCATTTCGGTGTTGGATGGCAAGAGCAAAAACCTTGCCGCCATGCGCATTGCGCAGTAATGACGGGCGAAGGGGCGGCGATGCTGCCTTGCACAACCATGAGGTGGCCATGTCCGCGCGCATTTTCAGCCCAGCCAAAACCGCGATGCAATCCGGCAAGGCCAAGACCGGCCACTGGGTGCTGGAATTCGACCCCGAGATGCGCAAGAAGATCGACCCCTTGATGGGCTATACGACGTCGGGAGACATGAGAAGCCAGATCAGGCTGACCTTCGACACGCGCGAAGAGGCCGTGGCCTACGCCGAAAAGGAAGGGCTTGCCTTCCGTGTCGAGGAGCCGAAAGAGACCAAGCGCCGCCAGATTTCCTATGCGGAGAATTTCCGCTATGACCGCAGGACGCCCTGGACGCATTGAACGGCGTCAGCGCCAGATATCCAGCCGGCCCCTTTGGCCGGCCAGCGGTCCCGTAGCTCAGCTGGATAGAGCACCGGCCTTCTAAGCCGATGGTCACAGGTTCGAATCCTGTCGGGATCGCCAATCTTTTCAAGTAGTTAGATGCCACATTGCGGCCGGAAGACCAACCGGAATTGGCCGTTTTACAAACCGTTTTACAGTTTTCGTTCCTCATGGGTTCCGTTCCATGCGCAAAATCACCGCGTCGCTGGCGTCTTGATCGTCGGCCAGGTAGTGCTTTTCCAGCACGGATTTGATCTCTGAAATCGAGTGGCCGGATATCTTGGCAATGTCCTCGACGCTCGACCCCTCCCGCGCCCGCTCAGTGATGAACGTTCCGCGCAGGTCGTGAAAGGTGACGCCTACGATTTGGAGGCGGGCACACTCCTTTCCCCAGGAGGTTTTGAAGCCGTCCTTGGTCCACGGCCGCTTTCGAGAGTTGAGCAGGATGCGCATCTTGTCCTTGTCGAGGACATCCAGCATCGCCTTCAACTTCGAATGGACGCGGACCTTCAGCTTCTTGCCACCCTTCGACTGGCGGAACTGAAGATAGATCCCGTCATAGTCCTTCCAGGATCGGGAAAGCAGGTCGCCCTGTCGCTGGCCGGTGTGCAGCGCCATTTCGAAGGCAAGCAGGAGGTGAGCGGGCGCGCCGGCACGGAAAGCCTTGATCTGCTCCTGTGACCACACGGATTCGCGCCGTGAGCCGTTGTACAGCCGTTCGATGCCGGTGCAGGGGTTCTTGTCGATCAGTTCGTCGGCGACGGCGTAGGAAAACACTTTGGACAGCGAGAACAGCAGCTTGTCGGCCTTGCGCGGGTTGGCAGCAAAGCTCCGGTGCCACTTCCTGATTTCGGCTTTCATGCCCTTTTGCTGGGTCAGCCTGACCGGCAGCTTCGGCCATTTCTCCTTGATGAGCCGGAACGCATAGAGATGGTCCGTCTGGGTAGTATCGGCCAGCGCCAGGAAATCAGGATTGCGCTTGTCCTCCGGGCCGGTGAACCGATCAATCAGCGTCTCAAGGGTTTCGACAATCTTAGGTGTCGCCAGCGCCTTGAGCTTAGCGTATTCCAGGGCGAAAGCCTCAGTGTGCGGCTTTGCCTCAATCTTCGGGCCGCCGCGCCATGCGTAGTGGTAGACGCGCGTCGATCCGTCGGCCAGCTTGCGCTTGACCGTATGGATGCCTTTAAGCGCCACCAGCACCGCTCCTGTCTCTCCACGCTAGATATTCGTCCAGCGTATCAAAGGCTTCGGGCGAAACATCGTCGTCAACTGGCTTCGGTGCCTGTGCGAGACTAGCGGGGATAAGGCGGAAAACCGCCGATCCTATCTTGACTTCGACAATCCCGCGCTCCGCCTCGGCCGCTCGCAGCAATGTTTGGGCCTGGCGTTGCGAAAGAGCGAGTGCCCGCGTCATCCTTTCCTCCACTCAACGCCATCTCGGGTCGGCGCGAAGCCGCGCGACCGTATCGGAGCTTTCGATTTCGGATAGACGCCTAGGTGCTTGGCGCGGACACGATCAGCTTTTTCCCGCAAAGCGTTTTCGTCGGCCGATTTGGCCTTGTGCGGTTCGACCAGGGCGGGCCGCAAGTTACTTTCCCGGTTCTCACCGCTCAACGACAGAGGCTTGATGTGCTCGAGCTCCCATTTCTCGCCAGCGCCGATGGGGCGCCCGCTGATATGGCAGATGCCGTTGGCGCGAAGGAAAATGCGGGCGCGGACGGTCGGCGGCGGCACTGAGTCGGGTGTCTTGCCGATCCATTCCTTGACGCTGCGGCCGCCGTTCGGGTCATCGATCATTGGCATCGATCTTTCCACTACTGGAGATCATGCGGCCTCACTTTTCGCGGTCGCGCCCCGTTCGACGCCGAGCAGATCGTCGAGAAAGTCGAGAACGGCTTGCTTGCTCTCCTGGAATCCCTTGGCGCCCATGGCCGGCACGGATTGGCTCTTGGCTGTCCAGATGCGCACCACGTTCTCGCGCGCCTCGATAATGGCGTAGTCGTCCAGCGGGCGGATGGTGCGAACCAGATCCAGCGCGGCCGATTTCGTCGCGCAGACATATTCGCGCTCGTCACGGTAGCCTTTCCGTATCAGGGCCTTTTTCCGGAGGTGTTCGGCAGTCGGGTAGATTTCGACCAGCTCGTCGGGAAGGTTCTGCCAGGCCGCATGGACGCAGGCGAAGAAATGCCGATGCGAATTGGCGGAACGGTCGTGATGCTCGACGATCCGGTAGACTTGGCCGACGACGAAAGCCTTGTCGGCGCGGGCGGCCCAAAATTGAGAGGCCGGCGAGAAAGAGCCATCGCCTTCGTACCTGACCATGATCGGTGCATCTGTCATCGGTCGTTCCTTCGAAGAAATGGCCGGCGGTACTCAAACACTGCCGCCGGCGGACGCTGGAGGTCAGCCAGCTAAAACGCTTTGAACGAGTTGGTTCTTGAGGACTTCGCCGCGCCGGTCATAGTTGCGGATGCGCTCCACAAGCTCGGCGAGCTCAGCGTTGAAAGCATCGATCTCGGCCGACATGTTGGCGATGTAGATGTCGTCGCGGAACACGCGGACGGTCAGCATGGGGAGCTTCGGCCAATAGCTGACAAAATCCCACCACTCACGGCCGGATATCCAGATATTGCCCTGCACCTGCGCCTTGTGCTCGGGAGGGAGTTTCCCGCTCATCAGGCGTTCGATCTGGATATCGGGCAGGGCGGTCTTGATCTCGAGGCCGCCTTCGTCGCCTACCAAGCTGTCAGGGCTCGCGCCCTTGTTGCCGTTGCGGATGAAGCCGATGCGCCGGATATCGGCGTCGTGGATGAAGGCATAGGTTTCCCGCGCCTCGTCCTCCATCGTCTTTCCGCGATCCATGTGCAGCGTTGTGAAGGATTCCATCGGCTCGCCGGTCAAAAGCTCGCCAGCCAACTGGCGCAGATATTTGGAGCGCGTCTTGCCTTCGCCCTTCGCCATTACGGTTGCGAATTTCGAGGCGGTCGGGATGCCGGCGCGGCAGGCGAACCACTCGGTTGAGCCTTGCTCGCAGTCGAAAATCTGCATCATGGCTTGGCCTTCCTCTGCTTGAGGACGCCGACGGCCTTGTCGTAGTGGACGGCCAGCATATCGGCGACGGCTTCGACCTTCGCCCACTGGCAGAATTTCACGATATCGGTGTCGGTCTCGTCGATGAGCTTCAGGATGGTGTTGCGCTGTTCGGTGGTGATCCGGTCCTCGACCTTTTCGTCGGCCTTCAGCCCGTCGTCGTCGTGGCTGACCGACAGGCCGAGCGCGATTTTCAGCGTGTAGCGCTGGAGGTATGTCGTCGTCGACGCGATAGCCTGGAGGCTGTTCTTGCCGGCGCCGTTGTCAGCCGGGCCGGAAAGCGGGGTGCGTGTGAAATGGCCGTCGACATGCTCCAGAATGCAGGTGATCGTGATGGGCCGGTCGGGGCCGTTGTCGCTCTCGTATCGGTAGCTCAGGCCGTATTTGGTCAGGACCGGCGTCACCTGCTTTTCGATGCCGGCAAGGTCTTCGTGCCTGTAATAGACGCGCTCTTTGCCGCTCGGCGTGTAATCCACGGCGCGCGTCCGCATGATCGGGCCAAGTTCCGCCTTGGCCGCCGACACTGCCTTGGTGAACGCTAACTTGGCGTTGCGTGCTTCCTCGCGGTCGCGAAGGTCCATCATCTGCTTGAGGATTTCGGCAGAGACGCCCTTTTCGAGCGCGAGGCCAACCATCTCCATGGGCGTCATTTCCCGGCGCTCGCCGGGGACGACGGCAACCGGGCCGGCGATCTGCGCCGCGTCATGCTCGACAAGGGCCTGTGAGGCGAGGGCGCTCATGCAAATTTCCTTTCCTGATAAGGCAGGTTTTCCGCTGCCCATTGGTCGTAGAGAGTGAGCCAGCGACGGCGCGCCGTGCGCAGTTCATCGGCGGGCGGCCCATAGCCGGAGAGCTTGGCGAATTCGGCGTCTTGGATGAGCGTGGCGAGCGCTGACAGCTGTTCATCGACGGGTTTGTCGGCGATTGCCGCGTCAACGTGCTCGGAGAAGAAGACCGGAGCGCCCATCACAGGCCCTCGTCCGTTTCGGGGTCTACTTCGAGCAAATCGAGATCAGCGGCGGGTATGCCGCGCTTCAACTGGTCAAGGGTCAGCTGGCCGACGCGGTAGTACCGGCCGCCGGCGGCGACGGTGTACTCGGTCCCGAGCAGGCCACCAAAAATCTTGGTGATGATGCGGAAATCCGCGCTTTCGGCGATGGCTTGGCGAAGGTGGGCGTTCATTGCCGCTCCTCATCAGGTGTGAGGAGACTATGCGATAATCGCACATACGGTGTCAATAAGAATTATGCGATAATCGCACAAACGATGCACAGACAAACTTTTCGTGCGCGAATCGGACTCGACTCGCCCGCTAGGTTCTGATTTCAGTAATGGAACAAATGGAGAACAGACATGGGCTTGGCAGTTAGAAAGGAAACCCGCGTTTTCACGCTTCACGTTCGGTGCACTAACTGCCTTCGCGAGAGTGTATTGCCAATTGAAATCCCCGATGAAGAGGGCGCACCGGCTAACGCTGACGACTTGGTCGAGAGCGGATGCCTAGATCGCATTCGCTTTCAGTGCGGCCCGTGCGAGAGCGTGATCGCACAGCTAATTGGTATCAGTGGTGGAGAATTGACATGATGCGGCAGGAAGAGGTCAAGCAATTCATCATCGTGGCGCCGACGAGCCGCAAGAACGAAATAGCATGCTGCCGGGAAAGGCTGGCGGACTATTTGGCCCGGTGCTTCCCGCGCTATGCGTTGGATGTCGCAAAGCTGGCGCCGGTCCGTGACGAGGACCACTTCATTCCAATCCCCGTCATGAGCTATCGACCGCCAGACGGGGACAGCCTCATGTGCAAGCCTGTCGAGAAATGGGTCCTACGTGAAATCGCGGATGCCTGCGCAGATTTCAAACCGCATCTGTTGTTGAGCTAAGATAGCCCGGATACAATCGCTTCCCTTAAAGGAGTGGGCTCGTCAATCGGGAGCTTCTACCTCTGAGGTGCCGTCATCGACGTCTAAGATTTCGACGTCGCCAGGATTTTGAGGAAGTGCCGGGAAATCTATACCTATCTGAGTGGATATGACTGAAAAAAGACTAGTAAATTTTGACCAAATTGCGTATTTCGCAACAACGATTGCCTTCTCCATGACGGCGTCGTTATTGGCACTGTTGAAAGCGCCGCCATATTCAATCTGCACAGATATTTTTGTTGACATCTCCTTGACGTGACGCCCGCAACTCAATCTTGCCGAAAAATAGTAGTTTCCTCCAAGTCGTTCTGGCTTGGTAATCCCAAGTGAATAGAAAAGCTCGTCCTCACCTACTGTGGTTTCTGGGTCAATTTCTATTTCTATTTTGGTAAGTCCGACTGTGATGTCATCTCCGTTAAGCATTTGTCTTCGTCCAAGGAGACTTATCGAGGCGGTGCCCCGTAAGCGGAACTCGCAACACAGCCGTCTCTGAATGGCGCCAGTTGCTCTCGTGCTTAATCCAATCAGTTGCCCTGAACATTTGCTGGACCTGTATAAGCGCTATTTCCCGCTTTGCAGCAAAGACGCTATCGACGCGCTCTTGGAATTTCCCGCATTCTAGTTTTTCATGGATAGCCGTGGCCACCCAGGAATTGAGGCTAACAGCGGCTTCCGCCGCCGCAAGAGCTGCGCCGCGGTGCACGTGCGGCTCAACGCGTACATTAAAGGAGCCTTTGAAAGGCTTTGATGGGGCCCGGCCTAACTCTCGACAATCCTCCAAATACGCGTCGATCAATTCAACTGCGGTAGCTTGAGCTTCGGATGCGCTGTCGCATTGCGCGACAAGAACGTCATCGATATGCAGCACCTTCACAAACAGGGCGCCATCGTCGAACTCGACAGAGCATTGATAGCCTTTGTGGGTCACTGTTCTCATAGCTCGTTCCTCTCGATGAGAGAGTCCCTAATCTGCCTTACCATATAGGGCGGAATCTCATTGCCTGGATGAGGCTCATGCAAGCGGATGATATGGCCGGTGTCTTTTCGCACGAATCTTCGACGACTCCCGCCCCCCGTCGAGGTTTCGGTGTATCCGAGACCTCTGAGTAGCGTGACTGTGTCTCTATATGAGTATGGTCCATCGCAAGCTTTGAACTCTAGCTTGAGCTTTTCTAGTCGGGCCACATCGGTCTCCGTGGCTTGCACTTAGACCGACTGTCACCGCCTCTGCAACTAATTTCTAGTCGCAGCCAATACGTAGGGCCTCGATTCCTTTCAGGCAAGTTAACTTTTTGCAATGCAGCATTGAAATTCATGATAGTGGCACGTCGTTAACGATGCGACGTACCAGCCCGACGATCTCGACCACAACGCCCGCATCGGCCGCCGCATCATGCTCGATAACAATCGGCTTATGTTTTGCGTTCGTGGATCTCGGGTGAAACTCGGTTCTGCCTTGGTACAGCTCAACCTGTTTGATCGACCATTCACGGAACATGCCAGCGTCCCGGGTGCGCTCTACAACCACGGTCATCCCGTCTCGCAAAGGCACCAAGTGGGCGACATCTTCATACGAAACGCATATCGCTCGGTCGCCTGGCAGGATAGGTCGCGGCTTTAGGTCATTCATGCTGTCGCCGGAAACATCGACGGCGAACTGCCGGGCATTTGGGAATTGAGAATCAGGTGGCAGCGAGAGCGTGACCGGCTCCGATTGATCCAAGTCGTCGACCTCACGGAACATTCCCGCTTCCGCGCGACCCGCAACCGGAACGGGGACGAGGCCGCCGACGACCGGCCGGATTTCAACATCTGGCGCGACCACACCGAAGTAGGCCGCCGCCCGTGCAACCTCTGCCGTCTTAAGCTGCCTTTTCCCGGCAACCAGCTTATTCATCGCCGACGGGTGAACGCCAAGCGCGTTTGCGAGGCCGGTTTGCGACTTACCGGGCTTCGCGAGGTTTTCAACAACCCAATCTCGATAACGGTCTGAGATCATGTGCGATTGTCGCACACAAAATTTTTTGCCGTCTTGTGCGAAGATCGCATAATCTGTCTTGACTGTTTTGTGCGATAATCGCATATATGCGGAATGCAGACCGCTCTTGATCCCGCTAACTCTATTATCGAACGCTTCGGCGGCCAAGACTCCGTCATGGAAATCACCGGTGCCAGCCGCACGCGCGTCTATCGATGGACTCAGCCTCGCGAGAAGGGCGGGACCGACGGTCTTATCCCGATGCCTCATGCCTCGAAGCTTTTGCAGCATGCCAAGGAAAACGGTCTGCCGGTGACGGCGGACGATTTCATGCCTGCGCCCCGCCAGGGGAGGGCAGCATGACCGACCTCACCGAAACCAGCCAGACAGTCGCCGCCGGTCAGCTGCGCGCCTTCATCGAGCGCATTGAGCGTGTCGAGGAAGAAATCAAAACGCTGAACGCCGACAAGTCCGAAATCTACAAGGAACTGCGCGGCGTCGGTTTCGACGTCAAGGCGGTTCGGCAGTGCGTCGCAGCTCGCAAGCTGGACAGCGCCGAGCGCGAAGAGCGCAACGCGATTTTCGACCTGTATTGGGAGGCTCTTACGGCCGCCTCTCGCGTGCACGTGCACGAGGAGCCCAAGCCCAGGGCCACGCAAACCCGCGCGGACAAGGCATCCAGCGCGAAGACGGCCAAGCTGGCCACCAACGTTCCGCACGACGCCGAAACCGGCGAGATTTTCGAACAGAATTCGTTCGCTCCGACATCCTCCCCGGAGCAGACGAACCAGCCCGGCACGGAACCTCCTCCCTCCGTGTCGGGCGCCAATTCCGAGATTCCTGACCACGCCACTTCGGGGGCTGCTGACGGCCAGCCCAGCAAACCAAGCTCGGAAGCTGCTCGCGCAAAAAATGATGGTCCTCAGAAGGCCGTCATTGGTCAGGAAGGGCCTGTACGGGGCCATTCCGAGCAAGCCGTCACCATTTCGGAAGCCGATGTTCCGGCATTCCTCAAGAAGGCACCGTCGCCAGCGCCAAACCCCGAGTGCCAGAAACCGCAGTCGTGCCGTTGGTCGCATAGCCAGGCCTCCTGTGCGAAGTGCGCCAATGACGCCGCCATAGCTCGGCAGCGGGGGAGGGCAGCATGAGCGGGCTAGCCCTCTATCTCTACGCTGCAGGTTCATTGCTGGCGGTTCAGTACAGCCATGAGATCGGCGACGGACGGCTTTCGATCGGCACCGTCGCGCTCGCTTTGTTCTGGCCTGTCACGATCCCCTTTGTTTGGTGCTGGGGCATCGTCCAGACGGTTATCGACGCGGTGCGGTCATGAGCGCGTCATTCGTCATCACTTGCACCTGTGATGGCACCTGGACCGCTCGCGATCCTGAAACCGGGGCGTTTGCCACCGGTGCCACTCGTTCCAAGGCTGAGGCGGAGTTGCGCCGCCTCATCGGCACCGCGAGGGAGGCGGCATGATTATCGTTCGCCCCCCTCGTTGCTACCCGCGCGTCCAGTTCTTCCAGGAGCCTACGCGCGGCCTGACCAATCGTCTCGAACTCACTGTTTGTATCGTGTCTGTGGGGCCTTTCCATGTTGTTCGATCCTCTCTGGAGCCGCCACCAGGCGGGCTCTCCGCTCTTCCGCGAAGTCGACCCGATGTCGACGCCCCGGCTGGCTGGACTTCAATCCAGCATGGGGCACCACAGAATGTCTTCGACCTTCGACCACAAAACTTTGCGGCTCGACATGGATGGCTTTTGCCGGTTCGCGAGGCGGGCGTTTCCGACATCGACAGCGGCACATCTCGCCAGCGTCGTCGGCGCCACAATGTCGACCGCGGAGAAATGGCTCAGCGGCCACACACGACCGTCCGGCGAACACCTCGCCGCGATGATTTCAGCCTTCGGCCCGGCCTTCCTTGCCGAAGCAGTTCCATCAACTCGCCAGTGGGCCGCGCCGATCATCGAGCGCGCAAGGCTGGCTGAAATCTCACGGCAGCTTTCCGAGATCTTGGAGGCTGCAGAATGATCTGAAGGAGGTGGCAATGCCAGCATTCCAGCATGCCGGGATAATGACCGACGCCGCCACCGTGGCGAGGGATGCGCTGAACCGCACCGTTGTTGGCATGGCGCATTTCGCGGGCTCAGGGCCGTCCGGCTCATCATGCAGCGAGTGCGATCTTTGGGTCACAAATCGAAACAAGATGATCTGTGACAAGTATCGTCAGCTCACCGGCGACGATCGCAAGGCGATCCCGTCGGGGACGCCTTGCTGCCGGCATTTCGTTGCGAGGCCGAAATGAGCGGCTACACGCAAACTGAAATCGACAGCATTGCTGGCTGGCTGAGGGCAGGGGATTCCGCGTCCAAGGCCGCCGGCAAGCTGTCAGCAATGCGAGGCCGAACGGTCTCACGCAATGCCATCATCGGCATCGTTCACCGCAACGCTAAGCTGGCTGCAATAGGGTTCGGGCGCGCCAAATCATCGCCCGGATCCGAAGGGAGCAGCACGTACACGCCTGATGAAATCAAGCTGGTCGCGGACTGCCTGAAGGCGAAAAGAAACTACGTCCAGATTGCCCATCGGCTTGCCCTTAAGAGCGGGCGGGTCATCTCGCGCTTTGGGGTGAAGAGCCTTATCCGGCGTACCCGGGAACTCAACGAGATCGGCTTCAGAGGCAAGAAGGGCAGGCCGAGCGACAGGAAGAAGGCGGCGCCCGGCCAACTGCCCGGCAGGCTGTTTATCGCGGCAACAGCAGACATCGATCGCGACCAGAGCGCATTCGACTATCTCACGCGGCCGGTTGTGCGGACTTTGACGCCGCAGCCGCATTTCGCGGCGATGCGGTTCGTTGACTGCCTTCGGGCCCGCTGCCGGGCTCCGCTTAGCTATGACCTCGAGGAGCGGCCGGGTCCGGACATGCTGTGTTGCGGCCATCTCGCCGTGCCGTTGCGCTCATATTGCGCCTACCATGAAATCAGGCTGACCGCCCGCAGGGCCGAGTTCATTGCGGAGGCGGCATGATCTCCGCCGGCCACCCCATCACCTATGACGTCAAGCTTTCGACGGTACGCGCGCTCATCGCCGGTAAGCAGGATTGGCTTTCTCGGTTCGCGTTTGGGAAGGCCAAGCGGCCTGATCACGAGATCGACCAAAAGCGAACGGAACTCCTTGTGCTCGGTACAATCGCCGAGGATTACGAGCGCGCGGTTGAAGTCACCAAGGCGAGAGCTGCGGAATGACGGTCCATTTCTATGTTGGCCTTCATCAGCCTGCCGATGCGCAGCACTTCGATTTTTGCTGCATCAGCATCAACCGTGTTCGCGGCCGGAAGAAGCCGGTTTCCGGCAGGGTGCTGATCGACAGCGGAGCATTCACCGAACTGAACCTGCATGGCGGCTACCGGCACGGCGTTGAAGAATATGCGGCAGAGCTCTATCGGCTCTACACCCAACGTGTCATCAACATCGTAGCAGCGGTGGCCCAGGACTATATGTGCGAGCCGTTTATGCTCGCTAAGACCGGGCTGACGGTCGATGATCATCAGCGCCTGACCATCGAGCGCTACGACTCCCTGCTCGCAGAACTTGACCACCTTTTCGGTGGCAGGTGCCCGTTCCCGGTCATGCCTGTTCTTCAGGGATATGCGCCTTCCGATTATGTGCGGCATATTCGGATGTATGGCGGCCGACTTAAGCCTCGTATGTGGGTTGGGGTCGGCTCGGTCTGCAAGCGCAATGGTGACCCACGAGCAATCGTTAACGTGCTTTCCGCGGTCCATTCGGCGTTGCCTGGTCTGTTGCTCCATGGCTTCGGTGTAAAGCAGACTTCGCTACAGCACCCCGGCGTTCGTCGCCTTCTCCACAGCGCGGATAGCATGGCTTGGTCTTACGCAGCTCGCCGGCAGGGTCGAGATGGCAACTGCTGGCGCGAGGCGAAGGCCTTCGCGGACAGAATTGGCGCTTCGGCCGCCAAGGTAGGCGAATGGTGGCAAACGGTCCTACCTCTCTGGAGGCTCGCACTGTGAAAACCTCCTGCCCACACTGCCACGGTGTTTTCGAAGACGGTCGCGCCGGCGCCTATCTCCGCGATGAACAGGCGATTGCTGCCATCGTCCTGTGGGGCTCCGGCCAGTTCGATACCGCCGACATCGCCAAGGCGCTGCAATGCCGCGAGGATGCCGTTTATCGCACCCTGCAGATGGCCAATGACGGCGCACGTGCCGACAGGAGGCGGGCGTGAGCAACAGGCGCCTCCCATACATGCCGCTCTGGGTCGACGACTACCAGCGCGACACTCGCCACCTCACCACTGAGGAGCACGGCGCCTATCTGCTCCTGCTCATGGCGGCTTGGGCTTCGCCCACCAATTCCCTGCCCGACGACGATGATATGCTGGCGCGCGTCGCCGGCGTATCTCTCGCCCGCTGGCGGAAGATGAAAGTCATTGTCATGGCCTTCTGGAGCCTCGACGGTCGGAGCAAAAGATGGGCGCAAAAACGCCTCAAGAAAGAGAGGCGATTGGCGGTCGATAGAAAGGCGAAAGCGAGCAATGCCGCCGCAAGCCGTTGGAAAGACAAGAAAAAGGATGATGCTCAAGCGATGCTCGGGCAATGCCATCCTTCCATAACCATCAAAGAAAAACCTAACGGTTTTTCAGAGCGCGCAGGCGCGCCGAAAAAATCCCGCAAGCAGAAAATCGAGGAGGCTTTCGCCGATGCATGACCTCGTGGCCAAAGATGATTTCGACAAGTTGCCGGAAAGGTACCGCGACCGTGCAAAGGTGATTAGAGCCCGCGTTGCCGAGATCGACGGTTTGATGATTCCGTGCCAGCCGCAGGACGTTCGCGCCGCTGTGGTCCGCATGGCCGGACAGTTCCGCGACCAGCCAGATATCGATCACGCCGACATGGCCGGCGAATTCCTCGCCGCATGCCGCGACCTGCCGGCATGGGCAGTGTCCGAAGCCGCCAGCGACTTTCTTGCCGGCCGTGTCGACAACCACACCGGCCAGTTCATGCCGACATGCGCCGAGTTCGCCAAGCGGGCGAGGGCAATCATGATGCCGTTCCTGTCCGAGCGTGCCGCGCTGCGCACTGAAGCGTCGAAGCTGATCGAGCGCGCGACCGACGATCACAAGCGCCACCTGGTCGAGATGGAACGGCAGGATCCTGGAGTGCGCAGCCGGGTAGCCGCGTTGGCCGATGCGGTCACCGCCGGCGCGTCGAGGCGTCAGGGCTTGCCGCACCTCGGGCTGAACGAAGCCGAGCAGAAGCGCATCGACACCCTCAAGCGGCCCCGACAGGAAATCTCGAAACTCGAGCAAACCAAAATCGTGAAAGGTCGGTCATGAGTAATTCGGCAAAATGGTTCATCGCCAGGATCGGCATGGGCGGCGCGAAGGCGGCCAAGGATCGGATCGGAACTTTGGAGGAGCGGAAGGGCGAGATCATTGCCGAAAGGTCGATCCGCGACGCTGGCTTCGAATGCTACTATCCCCGCATGCGCAAGGAGATCATCCATCACCGGACGAACCTGCGCATCGTGCGCCGCTTTCCGCTGTTCACCGGGTATATCTTCGTTGCGTTGCCGTCGGCTAACGGCGAATACCTCAAGGACTGCGACGGGCTCGGCCGGCTGCTCAGCTACGACGGGGAATTCGGCAAGCCTTGGCAGGTTCCGACAGGCGCGGTCGAGGGTTACATGCGCGCCGAGGCCGATCTAGAATTCGACGACACCAAGGAATCGAGGATCAAGCGCAAGCTGGAAGGCAAGACCAGGCGCGAAACAATTGCCATGACTTTCCCGCAAGGGCAGGCGATCCGCGTCAAGCATGACTGGCAGCACACGCATATGCTCGCCGGCTTCCATGGCGAGGTGGTCAGTGTAACCGGCCGAGGTACGGTCAAAAGCATGATCGAACTGTTCGGGCGCGTGGTTGCGGCCGAGTTTGACGCTGACGACGTCGAGCCATATCCGGCGCAGAACGCAGCGTGAGGTGGTGTCTCAGGTTGAAATTTAGGACCCGGACGAGGAATTGTTGACAAAAGAAGTATCATGGTGATACATAGACGCGTGTGAGTCACCCCGTCTCCCTAGGAGCACGTGCTCCGGAAAGGAGGTGATGAGCATGAGCAAGAAGACGTTTGCCGTTGGCCGCAGTGCGGTCTCGGGTCGGTTCACGACTGTTTCGACTGCTGTTCGCAAGCCGAGCACGCATATCGTAACGCACATCAAGAAGTGATAAAAAAGGGCGCCCTTACCTCCCGGGGCGCCCTTTCTCGTGGGATGGGTTTTTTACCAAATTACAAATTTTTAACGAAAGGGCTACTTTTAAAAATGTATCATAGTGATATACCTGACGTGAAACCAAAGGGGCGCGGGGGCGTTGTGGGTCGTGGTTGTGATTGGCCAAAAGGGCAAGCAACGGACGAGATACGCACAATCGCCAGCTCGAAAGCGCTTACGATTTCCTATAAGCGCCACGCAATTGAGCGGATGGCCGAGCGCAACATCATCATGGGTGACGTGTTGTACGTCCTCAAAAACGGCTTTGTGCATATGGAGCCAATGGAGAGTACGCGACCGGCTTACAAAAAATATGCGATGGAAGGTCTTTGCCCCAACGGCAATAGCCGAACTCTGAGAGTAATAGTAGTTCCTGACAAGACCGGCACCTTCCTAAAGATTGTTAGTGTTATGTGGGTCGACGAACCGTCGACCCGCGCAGGTACGTTGAATGGAGAATGCGATGAATAGCCACCACTACACCGAATGCGGATTGAAGAACGTTTTCATTAGCGGTCTTGAGTTCGTAAACGACGATGAAGGTGACGAAGTCATCACTATCCCAGCCGTCAATGAGCTTCATCGGGTGATCGCTCTTGGCATCATCTCACATGAGCACGGGATAAGCCCTGATGAACTCCGTTTCCTAAGAACAGAAATGGGGTATACTCAATCTGAGCTTGCAATGCTTGTTCACCACGACAAGCAGTCGGTTGGACGGTGGGAGCGAGGCGAGTTTGTAATTGACGGGTCGGCGGAGACGATCATCCGGCGTTTGGCGATTGAAAAACTCGATCTGGCTTCTGGAGCTGGCATGGATGAATTGTCGCGCCGGAGTGTACATACACTCAAGCCACAACCGATCCAAATTCAGCACCGCAATGATGATGGATACCAGCTTCTATCTGCCGCTTAGATAATGATCCTGGTGCCGTCCCTCCCGCTTGACTTGGGAGGGACGCTACTTGGGGTATTTGCCAGCTTTGATCAGCGCGGCCAAGCTTTAGCATACGGCATATGCTTTCGTGCTTCGACTTCCATGAGCGTCGATGCCGTCCCAGCCGTTGCCTTGAAAGACATGCTTCCATTCGGGACAGACCTTCAATCCATGGCGAGCCATTCCCACCATCTAACTCTTCTTCGCTTCTTTTTTACGCCCGCACCTTGAAGAAGGCAGGCGGCTCCGGCTTGTAATTTGAACTGCGGCCCTTGCGTTCGCGGCTTGCTCGCCGTTCGGGGGCTGAGTGGTCGAGTTCCACAAGGACGAAATTAAAAAGCGGAAAAAAATGATGCCAAACGGAGACCGCGCCTATCTTAATGCGGTCGAGGAAGCCTTGGGGCCGATATCGACTATGTGATGCTGGTGAAGCAGTATGGTGAGCCGGAAGAGACACTGCCCAGCGTGGACATCGCTTGCACTCTGGCGCAGATGATTTATCATCTACGTTCAGGTGATTTGGCTGTTCTGTAGCGGACCTCCATTGGAGGGAATACTCGCCGGGCCGCAGAGGGAAGTTCACCGCCCCTCGATTGGCGCAGCATGTCTGATTAGTCCAACCCCAACTGCTCTTTCAACCGATCAATTCGGATCGAAGCCTCTGCCTTGGTGAGCGTGTCGTCAAACGCGTGGGGGTCTTTGGCCTGCTCACAGAGCGTTTTGAGGTAGGAAGCCTGTGCCCCAGTCATGGGCTCGTCGCCGCTGACCCAGTCTTGCGGGTCTTTCTCCGCGTTGGATGAAGGATGCATTTTTGGGTTATCGTTGTCTGACATTGCGACCTCCAATTATTTGGTCAAACAAACCCAGAACAAATAGGTTCCACGATGGCGCTCACCCAAAAGCGGCGCCCGCTGCCCACGATCGAATTGCTTGAGGTGGACGAGATCAAGTTCGCGCCTTCAGTCGAACTGACCGATTGGGCGCGCACCACATTCATCGTCGACGATTCCTCGCTTCGCAATGACGACCACCGACATCTCAACCAGGCAACCATCGGCGCACTCTGGACGAACGTTCCAAACGGCAGGGCAGGGCGTTCAGTAATCGGCCAGGCCGAACGGGGATTGCCGCCGGCCGGTAAATGGCTCCGGGCTCGCATCGAGCGCCAGATCCTCGACTGGTTCGGCGATGTTCCGGATTTCATCCTGACCTTCGACGCTCACTACGCCAGCCAATGCAGCGATGCCGAGTTCTGCGCGCTCGTCGAGCACGAGCTCTACCACTGCGGTCAAGAGCGCGACATGTTCGGCCAGCCGAGGTTCCGCAAGAGCGGGTTACCGGCATTCACCATTCGCGGACACGACGTCGAGGAATTCGTCGGAGTGGTTCGCCGATACGGCGCAGATGCTGCTGGCGTTCGCGCCATGATAGATGCGGCCAATCACGGGCCGGAGATAGCGAATGTGCGCATCGCCCAGGCATGCGGGACATGTCGGTTGAAGGTGGCTTAGCCGCCCTTGTCGAGCAGAGCCTTCAACTTTGATATTGCCGTCGCCTTCCCGCCACCCAAGAAGTCATTGAGAGTGAAGCGTCGGGTACCTTCCGATTTCCCCCCGCCATTCACGCTAACATGGTCCCATTCATATTCGACATGGCGGGAGCCGTCCTCGTTGTCGACCAGATAATACCAGTCCTCATGTTGGCCGAGATGCCCGCCGTCGTGCTTATGAAACAGGGTGCGCGCCATTCGAATGTCCTCCTGACCGGAGCCTGACACAGATCATGGCCAACGCAAAGCTTAGCGAGGCCGCGAAAACGTTCATTGTGCAGAGCGTCGCGTGCTTCGATACCCCGTCCGTTGTTGTCGAAGCAGTCAGGAAGGAATTTGGCGCGCAGGTCACGCGTCAGACGGTCGAAGGATACGATCCTACCAAGAAGGCAGGCGCAGCGCTTTCGGCCAAATGGCGAGCTCTGTTCGAAGAGACCCGCAAGACCTTCCTGGAGGACACCGCGACCATCGCCATCAGCCATCGCGCCGTCCGTCTCCGCGCCCTCCAGCGCATGGCCGACAAGGCCGAGACAATGGGGAACATGAGCCTCGCCGCGCAGCTGCATAAGCAGGCGGCTGAGGAAGTTGGAAACGCATACACCAATCGCCGGGAATTGACCGGGAAGGATGGAAAGGACTTGCCGGCGCCGACAGCGCCAGTGACGATCTTCCAGTTGCCCGACAATGGCAGGGGTTGAGCAAGGGCAGGGCGGCCCAATCATCATCAGGCCACAGCCTGGCCCACAAACAACTTTCCTTGGTTCTGCGGCCGACATCGCAATCTACGGCGGCGCGGCTGGTGGCGGCAAGACATGGGCGCTGCTCATGGAGCCGCTTCGGCATGTCGCCAATCCAGGCTTTGGCGCGGTGTTCTTCCGGCGCAACCTTACCCAGGTCCGCAATGAGGGCGGCCTTTGGGATGAAAGCGAAAAGCTCTATCCGGGCCTGAACGCGCAACCTCGATCTGCGCCCGATCTAAGTTGGACGTTCCCGGCCGGCGCCACCGTCTCGTTCGCGCACCTCGAGCACGAAAAGACGATCTACAACTGGCAGGGCGCACAGATCCCGCTGATCTGCTTCGACGAGCTGACGCATTTCTCGGCCAAGCAGTTCTGGTACATGCTCAGCCGCAATCGCTCCATGTGTGGCGTGCGGCCCTACGTTCGAGCGACCTGCAACCCTGATGCTGATAGCTGGGTGGCCGAGTTCATCTCCTGGTGGATCGACCAGGATACGGGATTCGCAATACCGGAGCGCGCCGGCGTCATCCGCTGGTTCATTCGCATCGGGGACACGATCATTTGGGCAAGCAGCAGAGAGGAGCTTGCTCACCACGTCAATCCGATCGACGGCGAGCCGATCCCGCCCAAGTCGGTGACGTTCATCCCGGCCAAGCTGAGCGACAACGCTTTGCTCATGGCCGTCGACCCCGGCTACCTCGCCAACCTGATGGCTCAGCCGACGGTAGAGCGGGAGCGCCTTCTTGGCGGCAATTGGAAAATCCGCCCGGCTGCTGGCCTGTTGTTCCAGCGCGGCTGGTGCGAGGTGGTCGACGCAGTGCCCGCCGGCGTCACATGGATGCGCGGCTGGGACTTGGCCTCGACACCGAAGGTCGAAGGCAACGATCCTGACGGCACGGCAGGGACGAAGATCGGCAGGCTACCAGACGGGCGTTACATTGTCGGGCACCACGTCAAGGACTTCCTCTCGCCCGCCGGCGTCGAGCGCTTGATCAAGAACACGGCCGAGGCCGACGGCAGGAACGCGAAAATCTCGCTTCCGCAAGACCCGGGGCAGGCGGGTAAGTCTCAGGTGACGAACCTGGTGAAACTGCTCATCGGGTTCGATGCCAGAGCAACGCCCGAATCCGGCGACAAGGTTACGCGGTTCAGCCCGTTCTCTGCACAGGCTGAAGCCGGGAATGTGATGGTCCTGCGAGCGCCCTGGAATGAGGCGTGGTTCTCCGCGCTCGAAGGCTTCCCGGAAGCAGCGCATGACGATGACGCCGACAGCACAAGCCGGGCATTTAACGCGCTGATCGATGCCAGCACCTACACTTTGGCGAATATCTAAGGGAAAAAGGCCCGACCGAAGTCGGGCCTCAACAAATCACGCGTCGTGATGCTCGGGCATCGCTTTCAATTGGTCCTTGGTCCACGACGTGACGGCGTGAACATCGCCATCCTCATCGCGCATGAAGTCCAACTGACTGGCAGGTACGGAAACTGGCTTGGCGCCGATGCCGAGGAAGCCGCCGACATCGATGACGACCTGGGCCCCGGATCCAGTGCCGTGCGTATGCGAAACGCTGCCAATCTTCTCGTCATTGGGGCCATAGATCGTCGCGTCTTCAAGGACGTCGGGCGTCAGTTCGTTTGCAGTGAGCCTTACATGGGCGCTGTGGTCCATTGGTGATCTCCTTTCGGGTTTAGACAGCCCAACACCTGAGATGGCCGTCCGTTCCCAAGGGAGCCAGCTAGATGGCAAATATGATCTCGCTGGTTCGCGACAGCCTAACCAATCTTGTATCCCGCATGGGGACCGGCAGGGACAAGGCGGCGTCGAGCTTTTACAGCTTCACGCCTCTGTCAGACGCTGAACTGCTGGCCGCCTATCGTACCGCCTGGCTCCCGAGGAAGATCATCGACATCCCTGCCTTTGATAGCGTCCGTGCTTGGCGTGACTGGCAGGCCGATGGAGAGCAAATCGAGCCGATCGAGGCGGAGGAAAACCGGCTCAATGTGCGCGGCAAAGTGTTCGAGGCCAAGGTAAAAGCTCGTCTCTGGGGCGGTGCAGCCATTCATATTGGCACGGGTGACGCGAACCTTGCTGATCCGTTGAACATCGATCGTATCGGTAAGGGCGGGCTTAAATACGCCACGGTGCTAACCCGCCGAGTGCTTAAGGCAGGCGAGATCGAACGCAACGTCGACAGCGAATTCTATGGCCTGCCAAAGACTTTCAGCCTCACCTCTGCCGGGAATGCCCAGGTCGACATCCACCCTTCGCGGCTGGTCATCTTTCAGGGGAACGCGCTACCGGATGACGACCCGACGCTGGGCGCTGACAATTTCTGGGGCGACAGCGTGCTCCAGTCTGTGGTGGGCGCGATCAAGCAAGCCGATGGCACCGCGGCGAATATCGCGAGCCTTGTTTTCGAAGCGAAGATCGACATCATCAAGGTGCCGAACTTCATGGCAAGTCTGGCCAGCGAGGACTACAAGGCCAAGATCTTGGAGAGGTACACCCTCGCCAACACGGCCAAGGGCATCAACGGCACGCTGCTCCTCGATAAGGAAGAGGAATACGAGCAAAAATCGGCGTCATTCGCCACGTTGCCTGACGTGCTCGATCGCTTTCTGCAGATCGTCTCTGGCGCCGCCGATATCCCTGCGACGCGATTGCTAGGGCAGGCGCCCGCCGGCATGAACGCCACGGGCGAATCGGACTTGCGCAATTACTACGATCGCCTCTCCGCCATGCAGCAGGTCGAGATGACCCCGGCGATGCATCGCTTGGACGAGGCGCTGATCCGCTCCGCGCTCGGTTCCCGTCCCGTCGACGTCTACTATGAATGGGCGCCGCTTTGGGGAATGTCGGAGAAAGAAAAAGCCGACGTCTTCAAGACGAAGGCCGATGCGGCAAGGGCTTTGGCCGGTGGCAATGGTCAACCGCCACTCCTCCCGATCGATGCGCTCAGCGAGGCATTGGTCAACGCCTTTGTCGAGGACGGTTCGCTGCCAGGATTGGAAGCAGCCATCGAAGAATTCGGCACGCTCGCTGAGCAGGAGCCGAGCGAGGAAGAGCTTGGCGCTTCGGCGGCAAACCAGAATGCAGTTGTCCCGCCACAGCGGAAGGCAGCAAACGATGCCGAGCCGCGGACGCTGTACGTCCGCCGAGATGTCGTGAATGTCGCTGAGATCAAGGCGTGGGCGACAGCGCAGGGCATCCCCGACTTGGTCCCGGACCTTCACGTCACCATCGTGTACAGCCGGACACCCATCGACTGGATCAGGGCCGGCAATGCAAGCGAGTGGGGCAGCGACCAGGGCGGGACCCTCACCATTACACCAGGCGGCCCGCGCGTCGTTGAACCGCTTGGCAACATGACCGCCGCGCTGATGTTCGCCTCATCGCAGCTCTGCTGGCGGCATGAGGAGATCGTCAGGGCAGGGGCAAGCCACGATTTTGAGGAATACCAGCCGCACATCAGCCTGACGAAGGTGAAGGTCGACGTGGCAGCCATCGAGCCGTATCGCGGCAAGATCGTGCTGGGGCCGGAAGTGTTTGAGGAAGTGGAGGAAGGTTAGATCTTCTTCACTTCGATCCACCCTTCGTGACCGTCAATCTTTAGCATTCCTCGGCTGCCCGATGCGTCAAGAAACGCCTCTGGCCGGTATTGGTAGTTGTAGTCGTAAGCGTATCTGGATTGCTGCCAGGTTCCTCGGCCTTCAATCTCAAAAATCGCGCCACTCTTGTAGCCGCGACATGCTCCCTCGATCTGCACCCTGTCGGCCATTCTTCCCTCCATAACCGAGGCGATTTTAATGCAATTCACCGACGCTGTAACTGTCGCAGGGACGCGCCAGACCACCGACGGCTACCTTGTCGCCGAAGCGCGCGCCGTGCGCACCGGCATCCAGCTTTACGCCGGCCATGAGGTCGGCAAGCCCGGCCAGGACGTCGTGCGCGTTTACCGTGCTGCCGATCAGGTGTTTTCGACCGACAGCCTGCAGTCATTTTCCCACGCTCCGATCACTGTCGATCACCCCGACGAAGAGGTGACGGCCGAGAATTGGAAAGCCCTGTCCGTTGGCGAGGTTTCGACCGCCGCCAAGCAAGACGGCCATTGGGTGATGCTCCCTCTGATCCTGAAGGACGCGGCCGCCATCAAGTCGGTGGTCGATGGCAAGCGCGAGCTTTCCGCCGGCTACACCTGCGATCTCGATTTCACGGCCGGCGTAACCGCCGACGGCGAGGCCTACGACGCGCAGCAGCGCGGCATCAAGATCAACCACCTGGCGCTCGTAGATCGGGCCCGGGCCGGTTCAAAAGCTCGCATCGGAGATGCGGGACCATGGGGCGCCGCCCCGATTTCAACCACTGACAAGGAGACCATCACCATGAGTGATGCACTTCGCACTGTGGTCGTGGACGGACTGTCGGTGACCACCACCGATCAGGGCGCCCAGGCCATTTCCAAGCTTCTCAAGGATCTCGAATCCTCAGCCGCCAAGCTGGCCGACCTCGAGACGAAGCATCAGGCCGCACTCGCCGCCAAGGATGCTGATCTGGCGAAGGCCCACGCCGAACGTGACGCAGCCAACGCCAAGGTGCTTTCGGATGCCGACCTCGACAAGCGTGTCGCGGCCCGCGCCGACCTGATCACCAAGGCCAAGGCGATCGCCAAGGACGTCAAGACCGATGGTCTGTCCGACGGCGCCATCCGCAAGGCCGCTGTCACCGCCGCGCTCGGCGATGCCGCCGTCAAGGACAAGGCCGACGCCTACATCGACGCACGTTTCGACATCCTCGTCGAGGACGCCGCGAAGAACCGGCCCGATGCTTTCCGGGACGCTCTGAAGACCGGCATCCAACCCGTCGGCGATGCCGCCAACGTGAACGACGCCTATAACCAGATGCTGGAGCGTGACCGCAACGCCTGGCAGGGCAAGAAGGAGACCGCATAATGGCCATTCCCGCCGTCTCGTATAGCCGCGATACGCCCAGGGGCTATCCCGGCATGATCGCCACCACCGAACCGCATTTCATCACGTCCATGGTGGTGGCATCCGGCTCCGCTGATATCCCCTTCGGTCGTGGCGTCATCTATGGCTCTGTCGAGGACACTGTCGCTCTCCCGGCCGCCATCGGCAAATTCGCCGGCGTCGCTGTCGTGGATCGCACGATCCCGGCTGAGCAGGGCGAGTTCTACAAGGTCTACGACCAGATCAGCGTGATGAAGAATGGTTCGATCTGGGTCACGGCTCTTGTTGCCGTCGCTCAGGGCGATCCGGTCTACATGACACTGACCGGCACCTTCACCAACGTGTCCAATTCCAGCGCCAACCAGCTCATCGAAAATGCTGAGTGGGCCACGGTCACGTCCACCACCAACCAAATCGCCAAACTCCGCCTCGGCGTGACCAAGTAAGGGGAACACCACGATGTTCACGACCGACGCGCCCGCATTGGCGCTCAACTTCCTGCGCACCGCGCAGAACTACATCGAGCCGGGCATTTACGCTCGCCAGTACCCCGATTTCCAGTACCGGGAACTGGTGCCGGTCGATAACTCGGCTCCGGACTGGACCACGGCCATCGATTTCTTCTCCATGGGGGATGACGTCGGCGAGGCCCGTGAGTTCGCGCCGGACGGTGATGACATCAACTTTGTCGACTTCAAGCTCGACAGGGGCTCGAGCCGCGTCTTCATGGTCGGCATCGGCTACCGTTACAACCTTCAGGAGCTTGCCCATGCCCAGGCATATGGCATCCGCCTGACGGACGATCGCGCCGACGCCGCCCGCCGCAAGTACGAGCAGTTCGTCGACAATCTGGCCTTCCTTGGCCGCTCCAAGCTCGGCATGTCTGGTCTGATCAACACCGCCAGCGTCACGGCGCTGACGGCGGCGAACGGCGCCGGCGGGACCGCGACTTGGCCGACCAAGACCCCGGATGAGGTTGTTGCCGACTTCAACCGCGTTCTCGGCCTGATCTTCACGGAGTCCAATGGCATCGAGACGGCCGACACGATCCTGATCAGTCAGGACCGCTACAACTTCCTAATCGGGAAGCGTCTCGACGCGACGTCGGAAGTGAACCTGCTGGACTATGTCCTGCGGGCGAACGTCTACACGGCGCGCACCGGCCGCCCGCTGACGATCCGCGCAGTCTTCGGTCTGGAGACAGCCGGCAGCGGCAGCACCCAGCGTATGGTGGCCTACCGCCGTACGCCGGATGTCGTGAAGATGCACGTTCCGATGCCGCTGCGATGGCTGCAGGCCGAACAGCGGCTCCTGAAATTCGAGGTTCCCGGCATCTTCCGCACCGGCGGCGTGGAAGTGCGTCGCCCGGGCGCGATGCGCTACCTCGATGGAATTTGAGGAGGTCGACGTGACTAAGCAGATCACCCTCGAAAACACTCGTGCCGGTGGCTTCGGCCTCCCGACGGGACAGGTTGTGCCCGGTAACGGCTCCATCGTTGTGGAGCCCGAGATCTGGGAGGCTTCCAAGGACCACCCCGTTGTGAAGGCTATGGTCAACGATGGTCACCTGATCGTCGATGGCAAGGGCAAGAAAAAGCCCGCCATCGGCGATGACCGTGACGCAAACGGTGATACCGCGGAAATGGCGGAGATGCGCACGCGCTTCGATGCCTCTTTTGCCGCGCTGACAACCAAACTGCAGGTCGAGAAGGCCAAGGTCGCCGATTTGGAAGCGGAACTCGCCAAGCTGAAACAGAGCGGCATCGATGCCAAGTCGGCCACCGAGGTCCTCGCCATGGCCGACGGCAACTTCATGGCCTTCAAGTCGGCTGCCACGAAGTTGCTCGGGGACAAGACGCCGGACAAAAAGGCCGAGATCGTCGCGGCCCTCGAAGATCTGGCAACGAAGCCGGAGTAACAGCGAATGGCCGGCTACGGATCAGATGCCGCTCTCAAGGCGTATTGGGACGCGGCCGGCTATACCTATGCTGCGGATGCCCCGTTTGCAGCACTGAGGCAGCGGGGCAGCGCCTATCTCGATGGTACCTATGGCATGCGGTTCCCTGGCCAGCCGACTGGGGGCATTGCCCAGGAACGGGAATGGCCGCGCAGGGGCGCTACGGCATATGGCGCTACGCTGGCTTCCGACCTCGTCCCAACGAGGGTTGAGCAGGCCAGCTATGAGGCAGCCTACATCGAATTGAAGAAGCCTGGATCGCTGTCGATCTCATTCGACCCGGCGCAGCGTGTGAAACGCCAGAAGGTCGACGTCATCGAACGCGAGTTCTTCGAACCGGGTAACTACGGCAACGTGTGGGCGCCGAATGCGCCGGTGTCGAGCCTGATCGAAGGGCTTTTGGCGCCGCTGATCGGGCCTGTCTGGGGCGAGCCAGGCATCATGGTGGTGTAAGTGGTCTGATTTATTCGGCCGGCAACGTCGTTCTACGCGGCCGGTAGCGGACGGCCACCCGTAAGCAGATCTGGATAGCAGCTATTCCGAAGATGCCAGCGAGAGCCTTCAACGAGCCGTCTGAGATACGCGCGTGCCGTCCGGGGTCGAATATCTGCATCAACTCCAGTGTGGCCGCCACGAAGATCACGAGCGCGATCGTTCTTGCTGCACGGTTTGGAAAACCAAGGCCCAAGGCCAAACCGAACAGAAGATATGCAAGCGCGCGTTCGACGTTCGGATCGCCCACGTGGGGCCGCATTTGGATCGGCGACAGGGTGGCGAAGACGATGATTGCGAGCAAAACGAGCGCGGTGATGCGGGATATAGAAGTCATCGCCGCTGGTAAAGCGAATAAGCCGGCAAAACAATGACGGGCACATCCAATGGCCGACTTTTATGACGATATGGCTAATATGGCCGTCGCACTTCTCGGTGAGTTCAAGCAAGGCGCCGTGACGCTCAAGCGGGAAACGCCTGGCGTTGCCGATCCTGCCCAGCCGTGGGTGCCGGTCGAGCCGACAGTTGAGACATGGCCGCTCGATGCTGTGGTCCGCCGCGTTTCGCAGAAATACATCGACGGCACTTTGATCGTGGCGACCGATAATCAGATCACCTTTGCGGTGCCGGCCACCGTGCCCGCTATGACCGACACGCTCGTTATCGATTGCGCCGAGCACGCCATGAAAGACCTGCGGCCGATCCCGGCGGCGGGGACGCCAGTGGCTTACATCGCCTTCGTTGCGGGTTGACCGATGCTTCAGCGCCTCACGCCACGCCAGCGCTTCGATATCCTGGTCAGCCAGTTCGAGCCGGCTGTTCGCCAAGCCTTCATCGAAGCGATCGAAGACATCACCAGCAACATAGTCCTGCGCCGCATCGTTGAGCGGCTGGAGCGCGGCGATATCAACGGCGCGATCAGTGCTATGAACCTCGACGAGGCTGCATTCCGGCCGCTGGACGAAGCGATCAGGGCAGCGTTCAACGGCGGCGGCGTCGCGACTGTCGACGCAATGCCGGCGCTGCGCGATCCGAGCGGCCATCGCATCGTCGTCCGCTGGGACGCCCGAAACCTCGCCGCCGAACAGTGGCTGCAGACGCATTCGGCGAGATTGGTGACGGGGATTGTCTCCGATCAGAAGATCGCGATCCGCTCCGCTCTGGAAACGGGGCTGGCGCGCGGCGACAATCCGATCAAGACGGCTGTCGCTGTCGTAGGGCGCGTCTCGACTGTCACCGGTCGACGAGAAGGCGGATTGATCGGGCTCACCACAGTCCAAGGCGAGTATGTTGCCCGAGCACGCCAGGAACTGCTTTCCGGCGAACCCGACCAGTTGAGAAATTACCTCGCCAGGGGCCGCCGAGACAAGCGTTTCGATAAGACCGTGGTGGCCGCCATTGAAGCGGGGAAACCCGTCCCGGCGGCGATGGTTGACCGGATCACGGGCAGGTACGCCGATGGGCTGCTGAAGCTTCGGGCAGATACGATCGGGCTGCATGAAACGTTCGCCGCGCTCGGCGCTTCGAAAGACATCGCCTTCCGCCAGCAGATTGAGAAGGGAAGCCTTGGGGCCGATGCTGTCACGAAGGGCTGGAAGCACACGCCACAGAAGCACGGCAGGGAACAGCACGAGGCGATGCAAGGGCAGATGGTGCCTTTCGACCAGCCCTTCACCGCGCCGGACGGGACCGCCATCCAATACCCGCACGCGCCCGGCGTTCCGACCCGGCACACGCTGGGCTGCAAGTGCTTCGCTGAGTACAAGATTGATTTCGTAGCGCAACTGGTGCGGTGATGGCATCCTTCGCGGCCACTGTCGGAGCATGGGTGGCCGCCGTGCCTCTCGCCCTGGAGATGGTATTTAAGGAAAGCGCTCAGGAGTTGGTCAGCCAACTCGACCAGTTGCTAGCCGATGAGGTCTACGACAAGCCGGCGACACCCGGCTACAAGCGGACCGGCTTCCTTCGCGCGTCGTTGATGGCGTCAACCACGGCAATGCCGACGTTGAGCCGTGAAAACCCGGGCGCGCCGGTGCCCCCTGACCTCGGCGACGTGATCCTGGTCATCAATGGAGTCGATCTCGGCGACACGCTCTACCTCGGCTACACGGCCAACTATGCCGCCTTCGTCCACTATGGCGCACAGGGCAGGGCACCGCGCCCTTGGGTGACGATGGTGGCGCAGCGCTGGGTGATGATTGTCGAGGCCAAGGCGGCCGAGGTGAAGGCAAGGCTGGGGCTCTGACATGCCAAGTATCGAGACCAGCATTTGGCTCGCGCTGAAAGGCCGCGTGCAGAGCCTCACGCTCTCGCCCGCGTTGCCGATTGCGTGGCCGAACGAGGATTTCACCAAGCCGATCACCGGCTATCTCCGCGTCACCCACGTTCCGAACACCAATCGCCGACTGTTCATCGGCTCGACCGAACCGAACCAGCGTCTCGGCCTTCTCCAACTCGACGTGTTCAGCAAGAAGAACCAGGACGCGTCTGTCGGGACCGAGATAGCAGGGCAGGTCGCGGCCTGGTTCCCGATCGATCTGCGGATGATCTATGGCGCGATCTTGGCTCGCGTCACCGAGGCGCCTGTGGTCGCCCAAGCCATCGCTGATGACACGCATTGGCTCGTTCCAGTGACGATTTCCTACGAGTGTTTCGCCTGATCGCCCTTCGGCAAGGCGTCCCACAAAACTGAAAGGAGATAGGCGATGCCTATCAAAGTGTCTCCTGTTGCGGGCAGCCGCTTCTATATCGGTTCGGCTCCTGTGGATGTTCCCGATGTCGATGTCACCGAGGCCGATTTCGCCGCGGTAACATGGATCGAGGTTGGCCAGTACGAGACCATGGGCAATTCCGGCGACGCTGCCCAGGGCAACACGGTCAACCTGCTCAATCGCCGCCGTACCTACAATTGGAAGGGTTCGCGGCAGGCTCCGCAGCGGTCCGACAACTTCGCCCTCAACACGGCCGATCCGGGCCAGCTCGCGATGATCGCTGCCGAACAGACGGACTACAACTATCCGTTCAAGGTCGAACTCAATGGCGCCCCGACGCCGAAGTCGGCCGCCGCCACGATCACCATCGCCTCGCCTGGCGTCGTGACGTTCACCGGCCACGGGCTTGCCGCCAACACGGCTGTCAAGTTCTCCACGACCGGGGCTTTGCCGACCGGCCTGACCGCCGGCACGACCTACTACGTCAAGACGGTCCTCGACGCCGATACCTTCACAGTCGCCACTTCGAAGGGCGGCACCGCGATCGTCACGACCGGCTCGCAGTCGGGCGTGCACACCGCGACGACCGTCCCTGCCGGCCCGCAACGGCTGTTCATGGGCCAGGTCGCCGGCGCAGAGGAAGGCATGGGCGGCGCCAACAACGCACAGATGCTGAACTGCACAGTGCTGCCCAACACCAACTACGTCCGCGTCGCGGCGCTCGGGTAACAGGAGGCGAAGATGAAGATCACGAACATCGGCAAAGAGGCGCACAAGCTGTCTCACAACGGGCAGGAATTCCTTCTGGCGCCCGGCAACTTCATCGAGCTCGACCTCACCAAGGCCGAAGCGTCGGCCATCCCGGCCCCATTCGAAGCGACCGGCATCCCGATCAAGGCGCCCAAGGTCGAAGTGGAGAAAAAGGCATGAGCAAGCCAGCATTGGGCGCCGGAAACGTCGAGATCGAGCTCGATGGAGAGACCGTCGTGCTCCGCCCATCATTGATGGCTGCGCAGGCCATTTCTCGCCAGAGCGGCGGCATCTCCAGCGCCGTTCGTGCCGTCGGCAACTACGATTTCGACGTGATCGTGTCGGTCGTGGCGCTCGGCCTCGGCGCGACAGGCCAGGATGCTAAGTCCATTCCCGAAAAGGTATGGCGCACGGGTCTGACCGATCTTGTCGGGCCGATCTCGACCTACCTGACCATCATCGCCAATGGCGGGCGCCCGATGTCGGGAGGAGAGGAAGCTGCGGACCCTCAGAAGTCCGCGTAAGCCTGGCTGAATATTACGACGATCTGGCCGAGAAAGCCCTTGGCTGGCTCGGCTGGACCGAAGAGCAGACGCTTAGGGCCGACGTGAACGCTATCCTGGTCGGCCTTGATGGGCGAGGCGACATGATCAATTCCGTCCTTCGTGCCGTGTTCGGCGAAGATCCCAAGCCTGCAATCGAAGTCACCGCTCAACCAATAACCGAGGACTATTTCGATGCAATGTTCGCGGTGCAATGAGGTGATGCGGTGACCGTTGCCAATCTGGGTCTGGCTGTCGACTCGTCTCAGGCTGTCACGGCGGAGACAAACCTCGACAAACTGACGGCGGCGTCTGCGAAGGCTGAGGCGGCGCAGAAGCGGCTACAATCCGCATCGGCGGGCTCCAATGCGGCGCTAGCCAAGATCGCGGCCGGCGTCGACCAGGCCAATGCCACGCTCCTCAAGCTGGCCAACATTGCGGAGGGAAGCAATGCGTCCCTGATCAAGCTCGTTGCCACTGCGGAGAAGACCAACACCACTCTGGCCAGCATGGGCTCGGGCTCGGCACAGGTCGTCTCTGGTATTGGCCGAGTTGCCCCAGCAGTAGACAAGTCGACCAAAGCGCTCAACGACAACGCGAACGCGGCCCGGCTGACCTCGAACCAGATGCTCAACCTGTCTCGGCAGGGCAACGACGTCATCACGATGTTCGCTTTGGGTGCATCACCTGTGCAGATTTTTGCCTCCCAGATTGGTCAGGTTTACGACGCGCTGGAAAGCGGACCTACAGGGTTGAGGGGCTCGCTGAAGGCTGTAGCGGCCGGGGCGAAAACTGCCGGGCAGGCGCTTCTCGCATTCTTGGTTACGCCTGCTGGTCTCGCTGCTGGCGCTGGCGTAGCGGCTGTTGTCGGGCTCGCTACCTACATCATCTCGACGCGCAAGGAAGTGAAGAGCCTCGACGACCTGTTGAAGGATCATGCCTCCGTTTTGCGCGGGATCGGCGACATCTATGGATCGATTGCCGATAAGGCTAAGAGCGCCTTCTCCGTCTCGAACCTGAACAGTCTGCAATTGCTGTCGTCTGCGACGCAGGCCGGGCTAAAAATTCAGATTGCCAATCAGACACGCGGGTCGTTCGGCGACATCCTGATTGACCGGGGCGGCGGCGGGTCAGGCAATCAATTCGGACCGCAAAATGTAGTTTCGTCGGAGTTCAAGCCATTCGCGGATGCTATTGATTATCTCCGGAAAACAGCCCGCGAGGGAACGCCCGATATCATCGGCTTCCGCAAGATGGTCGAGGACAAGTGGGCGCTTGACCCGAATAATGGCGCGTTGACGGAATCGGCCGGCAAGCTGATCGATCTGACCAAGGACGCGGATGCCGCAGCACGCGCGCTGAAGCAACTGCAGATCGCACAGGACGCGCTTGCAAAGAGCGTGGGTCCGGGCGGCTTGCCGCTTCGCCGTGGTTCTCTCAGCACCGAAGACATGAGCTCGCTCGACCGATACAACGCCGCCGGGGCTGTTTCCGCCTCCCGGGCTCAACAGGCCTTCGACGCGCAGCGGCAGGGGCTTTATGCTCGCTCGCCAGCCGAACTGGCCGCAGCGGCGCGGGCCCAGGCTGGCGCTCAGTACAATGACAACGAAAACCCGGCCGAGCGCGCGCGCCGTATCGACATGGCCGGCCAGCAGGCCGCCTTGGCCGCTCAGCATGCCTTGGACGAGGCGCAGAAGGATAGGAAGCGCTCCCTCGACGCAACGCTTGCTTCGCAGCAACTCGACCTTGATCTGATCGGCAAAACGACCGGCGCGGCCGAAGCCATGCGGATGCAGTTCCAGTTGACGCAACAGCTTCGCGAGGAAGCGGCACGAAACAATGTCCCCGTCGATCAACAGGAACTGGAGCTGATCAAGCAGAAGGCCGACGCCTACGGGAAGATGGCTGACCAGATCGCTCGGGCGCAACTGGGCAATGATCTGGCCTTTGAGCGCTCGCAGCAATTCCTGTCGGCAGGCGACCAGCAGATCGCGTCCCGCCTCCGCAACACCGGCATCGGCATGGATTCGCCTGAAGCGCAGCAGATGCGCGACGCTACCAAGTTCGCTGATGCGAAAGGGTTGGCAGTCGGGTTCCTGTCCGGCTTCAAATCGGAACTGCTGAGCAGCGGCGGGAATATAGGCAAGGCGCTGGGCACGTCGATCCTGAACGCTCTGACCAACTCGATGGACAAGGCTTGGAGCAATATTTTCGACCGTTTGGCGACGGCGTTCGCGTCGGCGCTGACGGGGCAAATGCCAGGCGGCGGTGGTGTTGCATCGGCGGGAGCCGGCGTGGTCGGCTCCCTGTTTGGTGGTGCGAACGACAACTACGCACCAGGTGCCGTCACGCGCGCGCCACTCGCCGCCGTCGGTGGCGATGGCATGTCAGCGTATGCCGCTGCGATCCGGTCGATAGAAAGCGCGGGGAGTGGCGGTTATTCCGCCCTCGGCCCCATGCTGAAAAATGGCAACCAGGCGCTTGGCGCCTACCAGGTCATGAGGAGCAATCTGCCGTCATGGTCGAAAGAGACCTTCGGTGAGGTAATGTCGCCGAAAGACTTCCTGTCCAATTCGGGCGCACAGGATGCGGTTTTCGAAAAGCAGTTCGGCAAATACCTGTCCAAGTATGGCAATCCGCAGGATGCCGCGTCGGCATGGTTCACTGGCGGACCCCTGTCCACCGGCGCCAATGCCAAGGATGTTTTGGGCACGTCGGGATCGGTCTATGTCGACAAATTCAACGCTGCCGTCGCCAAGGCGTCTGACAGTCTCGGCGGTCTTGACAGCACCGTCACTAACACCGTTCAGAGCCTGGCGGGTGGCCTTGGCGGGAAGGGCGGTCTGGCTTCGATCCTCCATGGTCTGAAGCCGGAGAATTTCCAGGCGAACACCACCCTGTCGGACATCCTCGGATATTCCGGCGGGGGCGCCTCGTCGGGCTCTTCTGGCGGCGGTCTCCTCGGCACACTCCTCGGCTTCCTTCCGAAGCTCTTCGGCTTCGCCGACGGCACCGAAAGTGCTCCAGCGGGATGGGCATGGGTCGGCGAACGCGGTCCGGAGTTGCGCAAGCTGCGCGCCGGCGACGTCATTCGGAGCAACCCGCGCTCCATGCAGATGGCGGCCAACGGAAATGGCCAGTCGTCGACGCCGCCGAAGGTGGACCTGCATGTCCACGTCAATGGTGCCAGCGGAGACGAGCACGTTCGCATGCTGGCCAAGCAGGGCGCCCAGGAAGCGATCGGCGAGTATCACCAAGGGCAGGTTAACGGCGGCTTTGGTGAGACCCAGCGTCGCTATACGTCACAGAAGGGTTGAGCGATGGGGCGCTACACGGATCTCCCTACGCTGGACGTCGACTTTCTTAAGCCTACGAAAATGTCATTCGATACCAAGGGTGGCGGTTTGGAAGGCGGCCGCAATGGTCTCGGGGAATCTGTCACGATCGAGACCAGCGGCGGCGGGGTGTTGGTTGGCTCCTATGATGGCTGCGTCGTCAAAGATCGAGAGCAGCACGAATACATCAACTGGATCGCGGCGCGCATGAACAGCTCTGTCCGGTTTATGAATGTGCCGATCATTTCCGATTGGATGGGGCCTTTCCCGCTCAATGCGGGAGGTATCCCGCAGCCTGTCATATCAGGCATCCCACATTCCGACGGAGCGCTGTTTTCCGATGGTGCCGGTTACAGCCAGACGACGGTGATTGCCAATATGGATGCCGCCGCGCTCAATGCCGGAAAGGTCACGCTTCGAATCTATGGCGCCGCCCGCAATTTGCGCTGGTCCGACTGGTTCTCCATCTACCATCCAAACAAGGGTTGGCGCGCCTATCGCCAATGGGATCATACTGACCCTGTCCCGGCCTTTGAGACGATCGATGGCGTGGCGCGCTCCGGCCAGCGCTACACGCTGTCGCTCGATCGTCCGCTGCGCGAGGCGGTGGTTCAGGGAACCCGGGTCGAATTCGCGCGGCCCCGCTGCGTCATGAAATTCCCGGCCAGTTTCTCGCTGGCATGGGAGGCCGAAGGCTGGTGGCAGTCATCGCCGACACTCCAATTCGTCGAGGGCTTCTGAACATGGCCTGGCAGGACCTTGTCGGCTCCTACCGGCTGCAATATGTGCCGCAATCCGTTCTCGACCGCATGGCGTCGAGCCATACGCTCGGCATCTTCTTTCGGCTCGACACGGATCCCGGCCTGCATATCTGGGCCGGCGTCAATGACATCCCGGCCGGCTTCGACAGCCTCGATGAGAACGGCACGGTCTATCTCGGCGGCGGCCGGCTGCTCAACATCCCAACGCTCGAGGTGCTGGTCAACGGACAGAGCTCCAGTGTCGAGTTCGGCATTTCCGGCATCGATCCGGATACCGCGGCGAAGGTCCTCGACACCATGCCCGATGTTCGCGGCAAGGATCTGAAGATCGGCATCACGACGCTTGACGAATACTACCAGCCCACAGGCCCGATTATCGCGCTATGGACGGGAACGGCATCGCATCCGACGGAATCGAGCCCGGCAGTGTCCGGCACTGAAAACCCCGCCACCACCATCACCCTCGCCACTGTATCGGGCAACAACACAAGGTCGCGGGCGTCGTTGGTGCTGTGGTCGGGGCCACACCAGAAGGCGATGTATCCGACAGACAAATTCTGCGACGGCACCGCGCGTCTGGCGCGCGGCGTCGCACCGGCCTGGCCGAATTACTGAGATAAATGCTCTGACGGGCGATGGAGGTCAGACGCTTTGGTCGCTGGATACCGATCGTAAAACTTCAAGATCATGCGGACCCGATTGGGCGACAATCCGATCTTTCTAGCAATCTCTGCGGCAGAATTGCCGGCTGCCTTCATCGACAGGATTTCGGCGTTCCGCTGGACCTTCCTGGTCGACATCTCGCTTCTCCTATTTGGCAACTGAAAGTATAACGCATGACGCTGGAAGAATACATCCGGCTTCCGCATCGCTGGCAGTGGGGTCACGCAGACTGCACGCTGTTCGCGGCCGACTGGGTTGTCGCCGCGACCGGCAAGGATCCGGGTGCTGAATTGCGCGGCACCTATTTCGACGCGGATACTGCTGCTGCCATCCTGCGCGTCTCTGGTGGCGCCGAACGGCTTGTCGGCGCGAAACTCTCCGCGCTCGGCTTCCATCGTATCCAGGCGCCGTGTGACGGCGATATCGGAATGGTCCTGGCCATGACCGGTTTCGACGCCGCCGGCGCCA
Source organism: Mesorhizobium sp. WSM4310 (assembly GCF_007003935.1). Taxonomy (NCBI): domain Bacteria; kingdom Pseudomonadati; phylum Pseudomonadota; class Alphaproteobacteria; order Hyphomicrobiales; family Phyllobacteriaceae; genus Mesorhizobium; species Mesorhizobium sp. WSM4310. The sequence goes on along the minus strand of NZ_VFTA01000026.1, from coordinate 47,457 downwards.
GGGTCCAGGAAATCCCGGCCATCCGTTTCGGCCCGCTCTGGGCCGTCATGTCGGCGCGCGGCGTCATGGTCAAGCATCTCGATTGGACTGGCGTGGCATGGCGCATAGCGTGAACCCGTTCGATGATGCGCTGCGCCATGCGCTGGCGAAAGCGTCGCGCAAGGGCACTTACAATCCCGGCATCGGCGCCTTTGAGACGGCTACGACGCAGGAGATCGTCGCCAGCGGATGGAGCGGCGAATATCGCTGGCCGGTTCACCGCGACCCGATCTTCACGCCGATCTTCACCGCAATTCTGGGCAGCGGCGGCTTTACGCTTTTCGGCGCGACCATCTCCTACGCGGCGATCGCCTCGGCGATCGTCACCACGGCGATCGTCGCCGGCGTGCAATATCTTCTGACGCCCAAGCCGCCGAAACCGGAGGATGGCCGCGCGCCGCTGACACAGCCTATTCCATACCGGTTCTGGGGCGTGGGTGAAGCCCGGCTGGCGGGCGCAATGATGCTGTGGGAAGCGCTCGACAACAAGATGTATTCGGTGCAGGCGATCGTCGGGCATCGCATCAATGCCTTCACCGGCTACTATCTGAACGACGACAAGGTCACTCTCAGCGGCAACCGCGTCGTCAGCCCGGACGGAAAGCGCTACGGCAATGACACCCGTGAATGGGTGATGATCTACAGCCGCCTAGGCCTTACCCCAGAGACGGCGATTTCAGAATTTGTCACGCCGCTGTCGGGCCAGGGCATATGGACCAGCAATCACAGAGGAGACGGGCAGGCCTCGGTCGGCATGCTCTGCACGAGCCCGAATGTCGAATATTTCCAGCAGTTCTTCCCTTATGGCAAGCCGGCCCTCTCCGTGGTCGCGCAGCTCGCGCTGGTCTGGGATTTCCGCAACCCGTCGCAAAGTCCTGAAGACCCGTCGACCTGGTCCTTCTCTCGCAATCCGATCCTCCATCTCGCCTGGCACGAGTGCTTCAACCCATTCGGCACCAAGCGCGATTTTCGCAAGGCGCTGCTGCCCGTGCTCGACATGTGGCAGGAGGAAGCCGATGTCTGCGACGAGGCCGTACCGCGGGCTTCCGGCGGAACCGAAAAACGCTACGAATGCGGCGGCTTCGACACCACCGAGCGCGATCCGAAGAGCGGCACCAATGCCATCCTGGCGACATGCGACGGCTGGATGTGCGAGCGCGGCGATGGCGCCTTGCTTGTCGTCGCCGGCAAGTTTCGCGAAAAATATGTCGCCACGCTGACCGATGCCGACATTGTCGGCCACACCGTGCAGCATGACGTGTTGCCGGAAGAAGAGGTCAATCAGTTCATCCCGAAATTCACCTATCCGGCGACCGACTATACGACGACGGATACCGACTATTTCGAGGATACCGCAGCGCAGATCGCGGCTGGGCGTGTGCTGCCGCAGGACGGGAATTACATCTGGTGCCAGCAATGGCGCCAGGCGCGCCGGCTGGGCAAGCGGGAATTTGCCCGTGCGCGGGCCAAGAAGCGCGGCACGCTCGACATCAGGTTCACGGGCATCAATGCCATCTACGCGCCGTGGGTCCGGCTGAGCACGCCGCGGCGGTTGCCGTCGCTCAACGGCAAACTGATCAACAACAGGCGGTCCGTCCTGTCGGTGTCGCGCGGCGGCTTCCAGATGACCTTTGTGATGATGCCCGACGATATCGACGCCTGGGACCCGGCGAGCGATGAGGGATCGGCGCCGCCTGTACCGCCAAAGCCGGTCTCGGCCGGCATCCCGACCCCGATCATCGACACAGCCGTGGCTGTCTCGGGGGGCGGCACTGTCTACGTCCGCGTCGTGTTGATCGATCCGAACCGGGTGGATGTCACGCCGGTTGTTCACTACCGGATATCGGACATTGGCGGGGGCGTTCACGGCGCATGGGTTGAACAGAAGTTCCCTGGCGCGACACCGTCGGCCGGCCTCATCGTGGTCAACACCAATCCGGTGCCATCCAACAATTCGATCGACGTTCAGGCCGCCTATATCGGCGCCAACAACAGCTATGGCACGTGGACAAGCACGGTGACGCTGGTCTCGACGGTCGACACGGTGCCGCCAGCCGCCGTCACCAGCGTGGTCGCTACGGGCGGCGTCGGCCAGGTCGCGCTCACCTGGAACACGCCGAATTCCGGCAACTATGTCGCCACCAACATCAGGCGCAACACCGTGAACAATGAGGGCACCGCGACCCTCGTTCGCACGGAATACGGTGCACCGTCATCGGCCGATGCCTGGACGGACACCGGGCGCGCGGCCGGGACCTATTACTATTGGCTGCGCTCGGCGAACGGATCCGGTGTCGAGAGCACCACAAGCGTCGCCACCGGACCGAAAGTCGTTACCTAAAACCCCCACCCGATTCATCTTCATTGCCCTGCCATTCCCGGTGGGTCTCCAGTCCAGGAGCACTTTCATATGCCCGAATTGATGAACACGATCATGGCCGACGGGCCGTCTTCCAATCCGGCGCAGCCGATCAAGGCGCAGATGCGGGCATGGGGCACGTGGGTCGAGGACATCATCACCGCCTTTCTGTCGAATGGCGGCCTGATCTACGACACCAGGACGCATCTCGATGCCGATCTGCTGCACGATTCCAACTCGATAGCGTGGGTGCTGGGCGATGCCACAGTCGCCAACAATGGCATCTATCGCAAGATCGGCGCGTCTGGGACCGGATCGTGGACGCGCGTCGCCGATCTGCCTTATTCCTTCATCATGGCATCGGATGCCGGCGCCGGATCGCCGAATGCCATCGTGGCGACATCAAGCATTCCGGTGCCTGCCGCTGACGGCGGTGCGCTGATCGTCTTCAGTGTCTTCGAGGCCAACACCGCCTTGCCCGTGACGGTCGCCTTCAACGGGGGCACGCCGCTGACCATCAAGACCAGCTCCGGCGCCAACGTCGTCGCTGGCGGCCTCGTCGCTGGCATGGTTATCGCTGGATACAAATCCGGTGCGACGTTCCGTCTGCTGACGGACCAGGTCAGCGCGGCGATTCAGGCAGCGGCGGAAGCTGCGGCGACGAGGGCCGAGCTGGCCGCCGCATCTGTCGACAAGGCGGCAACGGGAAGATTCTCCACCGAATTCGGGTTTGTCGATGATGGGGCTACGAACAACGATGCGGCTTGGGTCGCGGCAAAGGCCGCGCTCACCCATGGTGAACGCCTGGTCATGGTCAAGAAGGTCACTGGTATTTTCTACTTCGCGACAACCAGCGACTTCACCGGCGTCCCGATCGATGCTACAGCCAACCCGACGTTCACTGGTCCGAACGTCTACAACGACAGGACGCAAGCCCAGAAAGTTGCCAACGACCCCGCCGTGACCGTAGTCGGGACAGGCGAACTACTGTTCAACAGCACAGCGCTTCTAACCACCTTCCAGCATCACGCCGAGCCGGTGGACAAGTTCGACTTCCTCACCGATGGCGACGTGGCTTATGACGAACCGACCGTGGTGGACATGAACACCGCCACGATGTTGAAATTTGCCTGGCCGAACGGCAACACCACCTCGGCGGCGGCAACCGGCATCTCCAAGGCCACCAACCTCATTAACATCGACTGGTCGACGGCGGACCTTACCACTCTGATCTTTGCCGGGATCGTGCCCGAGCCGGGGTGCCAATACTCATGGGTTTGCGGCTACAATGCCGCGGATACCGGGTATGTCGTGCTGGCCTATGAGGGCGGCTATCACGCTGTCTATGCGGCTGTCGGCGGCGACATGGTCCATAAGAAGCTTACCGCCGCCGCTACCTTCACGGAAACCTCTGTGTTCTCTTTCGGCGATGGCCTCGCGGCGCAGACGGAAGCCGGGTACACGCTCACCAAGGCGTCGATGACCGTCGATATGCTGACACCGACCAAGTACGCCATTGGTATGAATGGCGTGATCATCGCCAGTGGCGAACTGGCTAAGCCTGCGCTGTACATCGGTCCCGGCGTTTACCGCCCTGCGGCGGGCGCGCAAGTGTCCAACTTTCAGAACATCATCAAGACCCGCAACCCGACGCGGCTGGCTCCGCGTCCTGTCCGCGCGCTGTTCGTCGGCGATAGCAAGATGGACGACATAATGATCGGCTGGCCGCGTGACATCGCGCGCGTCATGCAGGGCTCGATGGGCACGCAATGGGAGAGCAGCAAGAATATTGCGCTGGCTGGCGCTACCCTTGCCGATCAGCTTACGGCCATCCTGGCGCAAGTCATGACCGGCTATACGGACGTGTTCATTGGTCTCGGTACCAACGACACACAGGTCGGCACGGCGTCTTCAACCTTCGCCACCAACTTCGCCCTGATGCTCGATCAGGCGCTTATCGCCGGAGCAAAGGTGACGGTCCTTCTTACTCCGGCGTTCTACGATCGCGCCAACGCGGTGACCTACGGCGGCTTGGGGCAAAACTCGGGTGGTAGCTCGGCCGTGCCGGTCTATCGTGAGATCATCCGCCGCGTGGTCGCTACATACCGGGACGCTGGCAAGGCTGTGGCGATCGTTGACGCGGGCAAGATACTTGGGCCGACAATCGCCCGATACCTGACATGGAACGCGGATCAAAACCGCGTCGACCTCAACGTTCTGGACAACATTCACGAAACCCGAAGTGCGCGCACCAAGATCGCGCACGCATGCGCAAGGGCCGCATATGGCCTGTCGTCTCCCAAGCGTACCAGCGGCGTCAAGACCATGCTCGCGCTGACCTCTGTCGGCGGCACGGTGGCGGCGGCTGCGACAGCCTACCTCGGCTCCTACGCTGCGGCGGCCGCGCTCTCGTCGGCCATCACGATCCCCTACGCTGGCGTTGCCAAGAACCTGCGGTGTCTGGCTAGCGTGGTGCCTGGCGCTGGACAGTCCTACACCTATACGCTGATGGTGAACGGCGTAGCGACGATCCTTACATGCGTAACCGGGGCGGCGGTCCTTGTCGGGGCTGATACCCTGAACATGGTAGCCGTGGCGGCTGGCGCAAGCCTGTCCGTGCGGGTGGTGAACTCCGCGACAGGCGCGGTTGCAACTCATCAGTGCACCGTCGAGATCGATCCGACTTAGGCGGCGCGCCATTGCCGCCTAACTCATTCGCTGCTATCCAGCCGCGATGCTCTATCAGAACATCCAGGGGCTCCGCGCCGTCGCGGCTTTGATGGTTGTATGCGCCCATTTTTATTATTCGCCGTGGGTGCAGCCCGTTATCAACGCCGTGGGACCTGGCGGCGTCGACGTTTTCTTTGTGATCTCTGGCTTCGTGGTTTTCTTGTCCGCCGCCAGAATCGGCAAGAAAGCCGCCGTCGTTGGACGGTGGCGCGCGTTCAGGGAGTTCGCGGTGAAGCGGGTATTCCGGATTTACCCGGTCTATTGGGTGGCGTTTGCCGTCGCCTCGATAGTGCTTTTGACAACCACGGTTTCGCTTGCCCCGGCGGATTTGGCGCAAAAGCCTTGGTGGAAACTGTTCCTGCTCATCGCCCAACCGAACAACCGAATCCTGGCAGCGTGGACGCTTCAATACGAGATGATTTTCTACAGCGTTTGCGCGCTGGCAATCTTGCTTTTCCCGCGCCGAGTTCTGATCGTGCTGGCTGCTTGGTTCGCGATTGTTTTCGCTATATGGGCCGCCGGAATTAGCTGGCATTCGTACTACGTCGTACCGGCGATCTACTTCTTTATCCCGGTCGTTTTGGAGTTCTTTTTCGGCATCGTGGTTGCGTTGATGGCTGAGCGGAAGATCGCTGGCTACGCATTTTCATCGGTGGTCGCTGGGGTGTGCGGGCTTCTCTTCGGTGCGTATGTTCTGAGCCAAAATGGTGGGTATGCCGCGTCATCCATGTGGCGCACCCTGTGCATCGGGCTGCCGAGCGCCTTCATCGCATATGGGCTTATTGCCTTAGAAATCCGGCAGAGGTGGACGTTTCCCAAGGCGTTGGTCAAACTGGGGGACGCCTCTTATTCCCTGTACTTATGGCACCAGATGCTGTTCGCAGTGATGGCTGCCGTGTGGGTGAAGTTGGGGATCGCTGGTGGCCTGCCTTTAAGGCTCGTATCAATTCCGATAGCGATTGCCTTGGGCGTGGCAAGCTACCGTCTGATCGAACGTCCCATTTACAAATCGAAATGGGTTGCTCGGCTGGCCGGCACAGTGAGAAAGCCTTCTATCGCGCCGAGTGCATCTCTGGTTGTAGATTACTCCCACCAAGATGCAGGAGCGGCCCCAATCAAGTCGGGGTAGTGGTCGGCCTCGTCCGGTTTCATTTTCCGATACTCCCAGGCGGTGCCGGTCCAGCGGGCTATTTTATCCTTGATTTCCGCGCCATCATCCCGTTTGGACATAGTCGCTAGGGGTGTAGTAGTTCGCCGTCCTTGCTGATGCCTTGGTGGTCATCACGGAGAAAAACACCAATACGGCTAAGGCGGCCGCAACCCCGGCGGTTATCCGCTCAGTCTTATTTGGCGTGTTTGGCGTGAACATTTCGCCTAGTTCGCCTTCCGCAGTGCGCCGAGAACCACATCAGCATCGCCCTGATCGCCGCTGTTCGTCACAATCCAGACGCCATCAACAACCACCAGCCGGCCGCCGTCATAGGTGTTGATCTCGGATGACCGCAAGGCCTTGGCCTGAATGCTGGCGCTCGCCTTCGGCGAAGGCATGTTGAGATAGGTCACGTCTCCCATTGGCCCATCATTGTCGGCGGCTGGTCCGCTGAGGTCCAGCCGGATTTGATCCGGCAGTTCGTCATTGTCCGGCTTCCTCGCCATCGCATCGGTCTCCTTCAGGGCCGGCCACCATAGCCAAAATCCGCAACCAAACAACCTGCCCGTGAGGGCGGAAAGGAACTGTCATGAACCGTAACTTCGCGAGCCAGCTCGCAAAACTATGCCCGAATGCCTCCAAGGCGATTGTCGCCGGCATCGTCGACAATGCCGATCTGCTTGACCGGGCCGGCATCAACACACCGATCCGTGCGCGTCAGTTCATCGCCCGCGTCTGCGTCGAAACCAACGGCCTTCGCGCGCTCGAGGAGAACCTGAACTATTCCGCAGCGCGTGCACGCGAGGTATGGCCGTCGCGGTTCAAGACCATCGCTGCCGCGAAGCCCTTCGAGCACAACCCGGCGAAGCTCGCGGAGAAGGTCTATGGCGGCCGGCTTGGCAACTCCGCTGCCGGCGACGGCTGGAGATATCGGGGATCGGGCCTGCTGCAGAACACCGGCCGGGAGAACTTCGCCGAGGTCGAGGCCGCCACCGGATTGCCCGTCATCGCCAATCCGGACCTTTTGCGCAGCTTCCCTGGAGCGTTGCAGGCGGCAACGATTTACTGGAGCAAGCGCAACATCAATGCTCTGGCCGACAGGAACGACACAACCGCAGTCTGCAGGGCTGTGAATGGCGGCACGACTGGGCTTGCCGACCAGAAGGCCTGGCTGGCCAAGGCGGCAAAAATCTGGCCAGACGGCTCACAGATCGTGTTCCCGACCGCGCCGGCGCCAGTCGCCCCGGCTAAGCCGGATCCTGCGCCCGTCGACCAGGCGGCCGCGCCGGCCGTCGCCAAGGATACGATCGCGCGCGTCCAGCAGCAGCTCAAGGATCTCGGCTATACCGAGGTCGGCGGCGTCGACGGCAAGACTGGAACGATGACCGCGACGGCCATCCGTGCCTTCCGCGCCGAGAATGGCTTGCCGGCCGGCGACGGCATCGATGACGATCTGCTGCTCGCCCTGCAGAAGGCCAAGCCGCGCGTGCTGGCGCCGGCGCGCACCGACGCCACGCCCGACGTGGTGCGGGAGAAAGTTCCGGAAGTGCGCACAAACTGGCTTGCCAAGGTTGGCGCATTCTTCACCGGCATCGCGGCGCTGGTCGGCAGCTTCTTCGACGGCGTCATCGGCAATCTGGGTGCGGCCAGCGGCTATATCCAGCCGGTGAAGGAAGCCGCCGGCGACGTGCCTGGGTGGGTCTGGATGCTGACGATCGCTGTCGTCGCCGGCGGGCTCTACTTCGTTGCCCGGCATGGTGAGGCCAAGGGCGTCGAGGCGTTCCAGACCGGGGCGCGCCGATGATGGGCGCGATCATAACTGTGGTTGCGCGGCTCGTCGGCGTGCCGCCTCCGTTCGCCGGCATCATCGCATGGGCGGCCCTGGCCTTGGTCGCCTCGAGCACGGTGCTCGGCGGCTACAAACTCATCAAGCATTGGGGCGCCGACGAAGTCCGCGCCAAGATCGAAAAGGAGAACACCGATGCAATCCAAAAGGGCGTTGACGCTCGCATGTCTCTTGACGAGTGCCTTGACGCTGGCGGCGTGTACGACTTCGGGCGTCAGCGGTGTAACGCCGCTACGCTCGGCCCTCGGTAACAGCCTCGCCGGGGCGCAGGGCAAGACGGTTGCCGATCAGAACAAGATCGACCGCACCATTGCGCCTGGCTGCGCGGTCAAGCTGTACACTCGCGCGGAATGCGATCGGCATACGAAGGCGAGCGCCGCGCGCAGGGCCGAGCTGAAGACATGATCATCCTGCGAATAGCCGGCGGCATCCGCGAGCATTTCGGGATGCGTGTCACGGAATGGATCATGACTGGCACGCTGTTCGGCTGGTCTGCCGTGCTGGCGGGTGACCCCTCGACCTTCTCGACCGCGCGCTCGTTCGCGGTTATCGCCAGCTACGGCAATGAGGCGATGTGGGCGAACATCTGCCTGTTCGCCGGCCTGTTGCGCCTGGGCGCGCTCACAGTGAACGGCACCTTCCGCCAATTCCGGTTCTCGCCCCATCTGCGGGCGGGCGCCTCGATCGCGTCTTGCGTGTTCTGGGGGCAGATCGCCCTCGGCGTTCTGATTGCCTGGCTGACCCTTGGCGGCGGCGGCACCGGCGTGATCGCCTATACGACCTTCGTGGCGATCGAGATGTGGAACCTCTTTCGAGCATGGGCTGATGTCGGTGCTGGCCATCGGAGGCTTTGATGATCTTCGGCATACCGGCGGAGCAGCTTGTTCCGTTCGCAAACTTCATCGGCCTCGGCCTACTCGGTGTGCTTGCCGCCTTCGGACTCGGATACGGACGCAAGAACGCGACGCCGGCGGAGCGCCAGGTCGAGGTGGCGGGGGCGCTGGTCGACAACACGGCCGTCAAGGCGCTCGCCGCCGCCATCGAGGGCTACACTATGGAAGCCATCGCCCATCGCGCCGACGCCGAGAAACAGCGGCAGGTCAGCTACCGCGTAATCGAGGTCGCCAACCGGGCCGTCGATGAGATTGCCGAGCTGCGCCGCGAGATCGGCGACCTGGCCAAGGAAGTGGCACGGGGGAAATAGCAGACGGCTACTTGCCAGTCCAAGTCGTCACCATGAGGTCGGACGTAACTGTTTTGGTTCTCTCTATGTCCATTAGACGTTTTTTATTCAGAAAGGATGTGTGCCACGTCGCTTTGTTTATCTCGGCAAGAATCTGCGCGGAACTTCATCCCTCACCGCCCGTTAACCATGCAGTGGTCGATTCTTCAGGATGTAGCCACACACAAGAAAAGCCCGTCGTGATGGCCTCGTGGCGGGCTTTTCCGTTTCATAGCGGCACAGTTCGCATTGGCACCGAAATTGCACCTTCTATCTCTGCTTGGGCCACCAACGCCCGAGCAGTCCCATACCCAAGGGACGCCCGCCGCTGCCGTGAATGGGGCGGCGGGCAATTTGCGGAGCGGACAAACAAGAAGAGCCCGTCACGGTGGGGGGCTTTTATTTTGGTGATTGACCAGGGAAGAGTATGACCTTGGCGCTTTCCTCAGGCTCCAGTGCCTGGTGCCCCGGCTCCTCGTGCCAGAACACCTGACGCAGGTCGCGCTGGTCTACCTTCTGCCCGCAGTAGGGACAGGAGTAGAAATGGTCTTCCTCTCGTGCCGTTTTCCTGCCGTGTCGTTTGCCGGGGATAGGCGGCCCAAGATCGGATAATTTGGTCATCCTTTGAGCGCCTTAGCTTCTCGTTCCAGCGTGTCGCGGTCATTGCCGTACTTGGCGATCAACTCCCGTACCTGCGGGATAGACAGGCCAAATTTGCTCGCGAAATAGCCGACCTCGTATTCCTCATCGCCGCTAACGCGGCTGCGATCTTGATAGCCAAGCTTGTTCTTGTCGTCAGTCATCGTGGTTCTCCCAGCATGCGATCGACCGCAACGTGCGTCGCGCCGAATTGTTTCGCTGGGCATTTCCAATCCGGAACTATTTTAGTTAAAGCTAATTTGAATCGCTGCGAGTCTTGGGTATGCGTCTGAAATTCATCAAGCCGATGGAGAGCCTGAACTGGTCGATACCCCGCCGCAAAGCGCGGACTGGATCCACGAGATCAAGTTCGACGGGTACCGGACCCAGGTCATCAAGGATGATGATGGGATTCGGCTGATCACGAAGAACGGCTACGACTGGACAGGTCGGGATGCCCGGCGGCCCGGCGCGAAGGTGGGGCGTCCACGGCCGGGCCTGACCGGCGGGGGCAGAGACTCGATACACGGCACCGGATCGCGCTTTATATCAGCGCTCACTGAAGCTTCCGCCGTGCAAATGAATGACTGCGCTCAGTTCTTTGCCACCTGTCGCCTAAGCCGGTGGCGGGTCTCCTTTTTCAGCGTTTGCTAATTGAAGTCGCGGCGGCCCGCGCCTAGTGCATGGGCGCGACCCAATATGAACGTACGGATGGTTCGGCACGATCCGGCTACAGAATCCCTACTCCAAACCTTCAACGCCGATCAGCTTCGCCGATTGCGGGGATCTTGGCATGGACGAAATTCAGTCTGATTTCGAGCGCCAAAGTGCGAACAGCGGAGTGTTCCACTCGAAAAGGGGCGCATCCAGAAGCTCAATTAAAAGCTAGCCCTTGTTTTAAGGTAGCGAGGCTGTAGGCGCTAGCCCCTATCTGTCGAGCGTTCCCCTAAGTCTGAATTCAAAATGGCGAGGGCGAGAGCGGGTTGGCAGCGTCACAACAAGGTCGGTGACCCGTATCCATTTGCTGCAAGTGCCTCGCAGAGTAACCCTTTGCCCCAGCGCCTTCTCTGCTGCCTCAAAGGGCGTTCGCGCTTGTGCATCGAATGTCGAAACAATGGATTCCCCGTCCATCTCTTCAACACGATAACTCTTCATGGAGCAGCCTTCAGGCGATGACACCAAGCGAATCGTGCTATCAAACTAATGGAATATTAGAGAGCTCTCAATTGCGACCGACGGGTTTTTAGGGCGCTACCAGGCGGCGACTTAAAAGACTTCCGCAACCAGGCATTTCGTTGCTCCGCGCGGGCCATTGCAATCCGCTAGCTTGAAACAGCTGTTCGGGGCGGCATATTTCCGCTGATGCAGGATGAGCACGGCAAGCGCATTTCCATTCTCGATCTCGCCGCTGTGCGCGAGGCCTTCAAGAAATCTGTCCACGAAAACAATGTCTCGCCTGCCGAATGGGGCGAACATGCCCAATGGTTCGTTCAACAGCTTGCGGTTCACAAACTTTCGGAGGTGGCGGTTAGCCAGGTCACAGAAGCGCCGGATGACAAGCCAGCAATATGGCCGCAAAATCCCACTTGATCTGACGATTTCGGTAGCCCTATAAAAAGCGACGTTACCCTTGCTCTCTCGGGAGGCTTGCGATGGATAACGTGGTCCCGTTCCGCAAAGTGTCGGCCCGTGTCGAAGTGGCGGAAGTCTCTGGCGAATGGCTCGTCCGCGTCACCGAAAACGACCAAGAACTTACCCGATCATTTGACGTGGAAGAATATGCGCTGTCCTTTGCGGAAGGTCAGCGCATCCGGCTAGGGCTGGATGAGTCATGCGGCTTTAGGCGCTCTACCTCTGTGTGGAAACCGATCCGCCTGGTGTGATGGCGTGACGCCGGCGCCATGCTGTTGCCGGATTTTCAGGTAGCCCGCAAAGATCGACAGCTTCTTTTCATAACCTATGCGCACCATAGCTTTGCAGCTGTCGCATCTGAAGCTTCCGATTGTGCGGAGCCAGGAACCAAATCTCACTAGAGGATGTGAACAGGCCGGACAGTTGAATTCCATCAGCACGTCACTCAGCTCATCGGTTAAAGCCATTTGTAGTCCTCCCAACCCGGTGCCCCACCGGCCCGACTCAAGCAAGAAGGTCAGAATATGTTCCAGGCTGGGACTTCCGGCTGATCGGCAGCAGACTTAGGTCCGAGCCTCCGGCCATTCAGACAGCAACCGCGCAGTCTTTCAGGCTTTTCGGTCCTTAAGGTCATTCAAATGAACGTTGGTGCGGGTTGTGTCGTGGCTAAGTGTTCCGCGATGATCATCGAGTTGTTTGGCCCGCCTGGAGTAGGCAAGACCACGCTTCGTCCGCGCCTCTGCCGGGCGATGGCCAAGCGCGGCATCAATGTGAAGACCGTGAACGGGTACCGCCAGATTGAAAGCGGGGCTTCGAAAGACGACGGCCCAGAAGTACGCCATGGCATTGGACGTATCGGGAAAAAGTTGGCCGCATCCGGTCATATCTTGCTGTCGAACTTGCCAAAGGACAGTTTGGCGGCCCAGCTTCTGGCAGCCTTCCCTGTGCGAAGTCTCTCGTGGTCATGGCGCATGAAGGTCGATATCGCACTTCTTTGCGAGTCCTGGCGTCAGGCGGCGGAATCGGACGGTCACTTCATTTTCGAAGAGGGCTTGATCCAGGCCTTGTGCGCGCTGGCTGTGTTGGCGCGAGGGCGAAGCACCGACGTTGTTCGTGGCTGCCTTTCGTTCCTGCCGCGACCGGACCTCCTTATCCAACTTGATGCTCCGCAGGAAACCTTGCGCCGCCGCCTTACTGATCGGCATGCGCGGCAACCTCTGCTGGAGGTTCTGCTCGAACTCGGCGTGGACAAGGGCTTGAGACAGGCCAGTATATCGAGGGAGATCGGAAGGTGCTTGCGCCAGGCCGGTTGGCCTCTGATAAAGATCAACGGCGCAGAACCGCAAGATTTCGACGAGATCATCAGGCGTGTCTTGGAACAGCATGACGCAGTGGCGCTCCGGGCCTAACGGGGCTTCGATCACCGGGAAGGCGGCACGCCCGACTAGTTTAGCCTCGGCGCTCGGTCTGTGACGAGCGCTCCTGTCCGTGCGCCGTTGGCGCCCAACGTACGTCACCCCAATGCGTTCGCTGGGCATTTCCAATTCCGGAACTATTTTAGTTAAAGCTAATTGAATCGCGTGTTCTGCGAGTCCTGCGTATGCGTCTGAAATTCATCAAGCCGATGGAGCCTGAACTGGTCGATACTCCGCCGCAAAGCGCGGAATGGATCCACGAGATCAAGTTCGACGGGTACCGGACTCAGTTGATCAAGGATGATGATGGCATTCGGCTGATCACCAAGAATGGCTACGACTGGACAGGTCGCTATATCCAGCTTGCTGGCGAGGCAGAGGCGATCGAAGCGAAAGATTTCATCATCGACGGCGAGACGATCACCATCAATGAGGCCGGCCTGTCCGATTTCCATGCACTGCAATCGGCCGTCACCAGCCGAACGCCATCGCGCGACCTGTACCTGGTCGCCTTCGACCTCCTGCACCTCAACGGGCACGATTTGCGCGACATGCCGGTGGAAGACCGCCGTGACATCCTCCAGGCGCTGATCCCGACCGGTGGCCGCATCCAGTTCAGCGAAGCAATGCCGGGAACGGGCGATGCCGTCTATCATCTTGTCGACCAAGCAGGCTTGGAAGGCATGGTGTCAAAGCGCAAGGGCAGCAGCTATCGCAGTGGTCCGACGATGAACTGGCGCAAGATCAAGTGCTATACCGAAAAGGAAATGGACATTATCGGCGTGCAACGGGAGGCCGGTAAGCCTGCGATGGTGCTGATGGCCGACAACGGCCGATATGCCGGCGGCGCGTTCGTGGCATTCAAAGCAGACAAGCGGCAACGGCTTTGGGATCGGGTGCAAGGCAAGATTGGCGGCCCGACACCGATAGGTCTGAAAAAGGCCAAGGCTGAGTGGCTGAAGCCGGGATTGGTCGGACGCGTTCGGTTCCTCAAGGGCGAGGAAAAGCTACGCCACGCCACATTGAGGGATTTCTGGGAGGGCTAGCCGCCGATCTGATAGAGTTCCCCGGCGAGCGTGGGCGGACGCTCCCACGTATTGCCCGGGCTGGCGAAAAGCTTAATTAGTCTCTTTCGACCGCGAACTTGAAAACTTCGCGCCGCGCCTCATCCGCCACCCGGAACCAATGAGCCTGCACAGTTCTGACGACGAACGGTCCGGTCGTAACTTTGCTCACAGCCTCCAAAGCTGTGGCGCCGTGGACAATATGCAGGGCTACAACTTCGTCACCCTGCATTTCATCGATATGGTACTTTGTCGTCATGGGCTCCTCGCCGGTACCGAGCCCCTAAACGCCATTGATCAGCGCAGGTTCCTCGGGCGCGTCTGGCCTCTAGGAAGCGTGGGCGCAGCGTCCGCGATATTGGGCAAAATCCGAAGTGTCCCCAACGCCTCAGTGGTTTGGGCGGCGTGCGCGTGAAGTTCAAAGATTGAACTATTCGCCCTTGGCGGCGCGGCGCTTTGAAAGCGCCCGCCACAAGCCCGCCTCTTCCTGTGTCCCGCCATCAAAAACTTGAAGGACTACCGCAGCCAGGTATTCGCGTTGCTCCCAGTCTTTTTTGGCTAGGCGGCGTTCCTCACACAGTCGGTCAAACACGCGCTGGAGCATGTCCAGATCAGCGGGGCAATAGACACCACTGCAACGCGGTAGCGACATAGCCGACGCCCTAAAGCGAGCCTTATTAGCATTATCTCATATAACCGGTTTTGACGCGATGAGTTTTCGTGTGCCTTTGTGGAACGATTTCACGTTTGGGAATTTTCAACCCAAGGGGTCGATCCTCCTGGGTGCAGCCGCTCTAATGAGAAAGCCCGTCGCTCTCTAGCCGCGACGGGCTTTCTATTGGCACGCTCGCGAGGTTTCCCCTTCGTTGTCATTCAGCTTTAGCACCGACAGACGTCGACGAGGCTTCCGATCGACGTTCCTAAATGCCTGCTGGAGCGCTCGGTATCGACGCGGCGGTCACGAAATTGGCCACCGAAGACCAACGAAAGGAACAATTTTAGCAACCGATAATTTCATAGGTCAGTTAGCCAGGGGAGGCTGTCTTGACCGAACGACGGGTCGACAAAGAGCGCATCGAGCGCGCCGATCGAGAAGCTAAGCTATTAGTCGAGGCGGAGACGAAAGCACGAAATGCGAAGACGGCACGGTTGCGGGAGCTCCGTCTTTCGGCACAGCCGACGGAAAAGTCAGCTCCGGTCACAAGGCGCCGGCCGCCCGCCAAAAAGCCATCTGAGAAAATTGTCTGACATGCGCGGCAGCGGCGGCAAGTGGGCCACGCGGAGCGGCTTATTTCACGCCGGCGCGAGGGCTATATTGTAATCCGCTAGCTTGAAAGTGGCCACCGAAGCGGCGGACGACCACTTGCGCGGCGAGGAGGATTTGCGGCATGCTTCCCTCCAGGACTTTCGGGAGGAAGATGGTGCCAATCCGACGAGTGGCGAGTGACGCCGGTATATTCGACGAAACCGAATTAGCACTCCTCGGCAGGGTTTTCGACAAGCTGAAACTTGAGCAACGGTCACCGGACACCCTCGATGCGATCGCATCGCGGGTCATCGCAAACTATATGGCCGGCATCAAAGACGAGGCTGAACTCCTCTCGCTTTCGCGATGGCCGCTCCGTCGCTAGGATTGCTAAGGCGGCCCGGCCAGCCTTCAGGATGACACAGGGCGACTAGCCGGGCCATGCCGGCCATTTGAAGAAGCCGGGCGAACAGCGATCCTACTCTCCTGTCCTCTTCTTTCAATTGAAAATGAATGTACGATTTTTACCGAGTCGTGATTCCCTAGAACGGCTTGCCCGCACGCATCATGGCCCGAGCAATGGCAAGCTGTGTTTCTGTCCTGGCGTTTTCTTTCTGGGTCATGTTGTCGGCCGCGATCAGCCGCTTCAATGACCGCAGCGTTTCGCCGCGCGACCATCCAGCCTCCAGCATGCAATCAACGATCGCTTGAAAACCGGGCTCCATCGCCTCCTGGCAGTCGATGGAGCGGTCTGGATACTCGTCCGCCTCTCTTGGTCGACTAATCATCTCGCCCCCACCAAATAACTGTCGCCGTGTTCGCGATGCTCGAAACAGAACCAGTGCGATGGTTGTCTCGGCTTTGCAAATCCGAATGGCGCGCGCTTGCCGCACACGTCAAACTCGCAGACATGATTTTCGATCCCTCCAGCTCGCCAAGGCGCCGCCGTCATGCCTTCGTCAAGCTTGATCGGTTCGTCACTCATAGCGGATTGATCGGTCCGACTAGGGCGGGGTGGTCGTTCGGTTGCTTGTTGATGACGGTCGAATTGACGTCGCGCCCGACACGGTTGAATTGCAACTGACTGCCGATATCGTGGCTGAGAATGTCTTTCAGGTATTCCTTCGGCGTCGACGGGTCGAGCCATGCGTCGTAATAGGCCTGGTCGAGAATGACCGGCTGCCTATCGTGCAAATTCCTCATCGGCTCGCCGGCCGGCTCGGTGATGATGGTGCAGCTGGTGACGTCGAGATTTGAGTTGTACGCCCAGAGCCCGGCAAACGAAAAAGGCGCGTGGCCGGGCAGGTAGATGTGCCAGGGATCCTTCTTGCCGTCGGCCGGTGAGATTGTCCATTCGTAGAAGCCATCCGCGGGGATCAGGCAGCGCTTCGACTTGAAGGCGTCCCTGAAGGCCGGCGCGGTGTCGATGCCTTCAATCCTGGCATTGAACATGGCCGCCTTGGGCATCTCTTTTGCCCAGAACGGGACGAGCCACCAGCGCCCCTCGCGCAATCGATGGCTGCCGTTATCACCGGCGGTGACGAAAGGAACGTCCTCTGTCGGCGCGATGTTGTAGCGCGGCTCATCGTTGCGACCGATTTCCGCCGGCGCCGTCAGGCGGTAGAGCCGGTGGATTTCCGACCATGTCAGATATCGGGTGTAGCGGCCGCACATGGCGTTTCCTCAATCGACAAGCGTCCGTCTCGCTTGGGAGCTATCTTGCCAGCAGTGAACGAAATGAGAACAAAAGAGTCAAGCTGGCCTTTACAACGCCCGGCGTCCGCTGGAGTATCGTCTCGGGTGGGGCGACCCTTAAGAGGTGTCGCAATGGCTAGATCAAAACCTTCGAAGCAGCTATCGCAGGCCGAAATCGAGTGCTTCTTGCTGGCAGCGGAAGCCCTGCACAAGAGCATCGTCAATCCGTTCATCTCGCCGCACTGCGAGCACTACCGGGCAACGCGCGTCCTACATGAGACGCTGTTGAAGGCCGTGCGGGAAGTCACCGGGAAGGAAGTCGAGTTCATCCGCTGGTTCGGAGGCGGTTCGGCCTAGCGACTAGATCGCGGCCTTCCATTTCCCCTACGGCTGGGTAGCGCGCAAAGCCGCACTGGCCCGATTAATGCTTAACGCCGTACCCCAGCGATGTAGCTGCCTTCTTGTTGGAGAGTGAGGCCTCTTCTTCCGTGTTGAAGGGGCGGGCAGTAGCTGTGCCGTCTGGCTTGAGAATGACGGCCAGGAATGGGAACCCGTTCGCGGGCGGGCGATAAACAATAAAGGCCGGCTTCTTGCTCATGGGCAGGCATCCCCTTGACCGCGTCTGGATGCAAACGCATGCCCGTCCAACGCAGTTCCTTAGTTAGGGTGTAGTGCCGGCCTGTCCTGCCGCGACTAGCCGCCTTGTGAAAGGGGCGAGCCTATCCGGCCTACATCTCCCTCGTCCCGCTTCGCAGTCGACTGATCTTCGGTTCCAATGCTCAAGCGGTCGGCGGGTGTTTCTTGTATCGAGTCTCGCGGAAGTCGAGCAAGTTCTGAAACACCTCTAGTTGCCCCGCGAAATTGCGCGCCAAATATCGAACCAGCTTGGGGTTGTTCAGCAGTCGGTCGAAATAGCTCGTAGCGGCGATCAGGTTTAGCATTTCTGAGCCGTGGGTGCTGGCAGCGCTCAGATATTTATGGCTGACCTCGGCAATGTCGGCTTCCATGGCAGCCATTTGCGCCGAGGAAATACCCTCGTATCTTTTTCTACGAGCCAAGGGATCGATGAGTTGTGATCGTGGGGTGAGTTCGATCAAGAGCCTCGCTACTCGAAATTCCACGCGGTTCATCGCAAGCATCAGCCGGACAATTTCAACCTGGCGGCCCGGCACGACCTCTCGTAACAAGCCGAAAATCTTCAAGGGGGCGCCGAAATCGTTCAGCATGTCGAGAGCTTTGAGGCAGATGCCTTCGACAAGCGGCTCGTCGACGCGCGGCAAGGGAATCTGCCGGTCTTCGCAGATACCTGCTTTCACCCCGGCCTCTGGCGAATTTTGCATCAAGATCGAAGGAGGCGTTGCGAAGTCATTCGATTGAAGCAATCCTTGAAATGAAGCGATGCGCAGGACATGACGAAAGGCATCGACGACGCTTTCCATCTGGTGTTTCACCGCGTCGGCTTCCCTGATGAATTCCTGCATATTGTCGACTTGGCGCCTGTAGGTCTTCAACAAACCGGAGACACGCAGCGGGTTCATCGGCGGCCGCGAATCTACAGTCAGCCGAATGGCATGCCGATTGTTTGTGACGAAGTCGCGAAGCCCGGCTTTCGTAGTTCTCATATATTTGCCGCCATTGGTTCTCGTCTCGCCATCTCAACCACAGGATCAAGCGAAGCGAAGAGGAAGGCATCAAGGCGCACGCCATTGTCGGCCTTGAGCATGTGAAGGGCAGACTGCGCTTCATGAGCGGGTGCGATCAGGAAGTCACGAACGGTCTGATTATCGGACTCCATCCTGATCAAAATCGTTACCTCTGGCCCGATGAGACCCCGCTTCCAGAACGGCCAGCGTGGAAAACCGGTGACGTTCATCCGATATTGCGCAGTCCAAATCGCCACGGAGAATTCATCATTGACACGCATAATCTTTGTTTGGGGATCGTACAGCGCTGAGCCACCGACCTCGTCGATGTCCGACATCAAGTTCTCGATTGTTTGCTGCCGAATCTGAATGAGCCGCCTTCTAATGTCGAGTTTCCGATAGTTCGCCGACCCGTCGTATCCGATCAACTGGTAGGCGGCGTTCATGCTTCCAAAGCGATGCGCGTAAATGCTGGCTGAATGACAGCCTGGAGCGGCATCAATGATTGGGCTCGACAGCCTTCCCCGTTCTTTCAAAAGCTTGGTCAGATCGGCCAGCAACTCTTCATCGGGTCTGAGGTAAGTGCGCGCCCGCCTGATAGCTTGCGCACGATCGAACAGCGCCCGGGTTACGAGCGGCTCGATGACGTTGTCGACGCGAACAAATGCGCTTGGCGGATTTCTTACCCGGTTTTGCAGAAGCCTATGGGATATCCGGTTCCATACACTGTTGCCGATATATTTCTCGCTGGCCAGTATCGTGGCTACGCACGCCTTGGTCCATGGTCGGCCGAATTCTGTGACCAAGCCGCGCGCGTTTAAGGCAGTCGCAATTTCTGCTTCTGATTTTCCCTTTTTGACAAATTGATTGAACATCCATCGGACGGTCGAGATCTCATTCTCAGGCCCCGGGACGAGGATCACGCGGTCACTGGCCAGGCCTTTTCGCTCATTGCGATCGAGTTTTGCCTTGGGATTTCCCGAACCGTCAACAAGAACACGCCTGTAGCCGTAGCCTGCGGGGCCGCCCCCGCTGAAACCCAGTTTGATTATTCGGCTTTGACCGGCAAAGACCCTATTCGACAGCATTCGGCTGTACTCCGCAGCCATACTACGCTTGATGGCCTTCAGAACGTCAGACCCAATACTCCCATCGTTGACGAATAGCTCGGCGCAGAATTCGATGCGCACACCGGCTCTTTGGCACCGGTACTCATAAGATGCGCTTTCATCAGTATTCTGAAAGCGTCCCCATCGGCTGACGTCATAGACCACGACAGTTTCGAAATCGGCCCGCCGGCTTTCGACATCGTCGATCAGTCGCTTCAAACCCGGGCGCCCCCAGATGTTGAGCCCACTTCGGCCTGGATCTTCATATGTTGCAACGATCTCGTACCCCATGACCTCTGCATAGTTACGGATCGCATCCCTTTGATTGTCGATGGAGTAGATTTGCCTCTCCGTCGACATGCGCAGGTATTGAGCAGCGCGGGCCCTTCGCCTTTCAATCTCGATGGGTGTAGCTGCTTTGTCCATCGCGCGCGCCGTGGTCTCAGACGTGATAATAGGGACCTGTGCCGCCTGCGATTTTGTTAGGAAAACATGTCCATTTTGTTTTGAATGCGAGCCGTCGGCACAACCAGATATATCCGTGGGCAACTATATCGGCCGTTGAAGATCAGCGGATGCCCGTTTCTCTCCGCTTTGGAAACCATAGCCTTTCAACTGTCGGTAAACCCTGACTCACTTCGTGAGAGCGCGTGCCCCCGTTCCGCCGCAATGCGGCCTCACGGGACGATCGATAGGGATTTCAGACGTTTAAGGGAGACCTCGCATGACCTTTCACAAAGCCATAGCCGCCGTGCTGATGACCGCGGCACTTGCCGGCTGCCAGTCGCAGACCGAAGGCCAGCAACGGGCCACCACCGGTGCGCTCATCGGCGGCGCCGGCGGCGCTCTCGTCGGCCAGGCGATCGGCGGCAACACCAAGAGCACGGTCATTGGAGCGGCCAGCGGCGCGCTGCTCGGCGCCGTCGTCGGCTCCGCCACCACCCCGCAGCGTCGCGGCGAGGAAATGTGCCGCTACCAGGACCGCTACGGCCGCATCTACACCGCGCCCTGCGACGACCGCTACTACAACGGCAATTATTGAGGCGCCGCTGGCTCCTTCTTTGCGAAGGCCCAGACCATTAGCGGGTATTCCTCGTCGTTGCTGAGGTCCCGCCAAAGACCGTAGGCGCGTACCGGGCCACCGATGTGAGCCCGGGCGCAAGCCTTGTTGCCCCAGCCATGGACCTTGACGTTGGCTTCGGCAAAACCGCCCTCGACCATCAGCTGCTTGAGGCCGGCGGGCGTCCACCTGTTGTAGTCGTGCGGCCGGGCATGGACCCGGAACAGGAAAGGCGTCGCCACCATCGCCCAACCGCCGGACCTGGTCATGGCGTGGATGTTCTGCACCGCCGCCAGCGGCCTCTGGACATGTTCCAGCACCTGGTCGGCGATGACGATCGAATATTGTTCCTCGGTGCGGTCCTTACAGATGTCGAAGGCGGGGAAATCGACCGAGCGGTAGTTGGGGCACATTGCCCGCCAATAGCGGTTCCAGCCCGGCGAGATCTCGATGACGTCGGCGGCCTTGCGGTTGCCGGCTTCGAGAAAGACGGTGAACGCCTCGATCTGGCGGATACGCAGCCAGTTGCGGGAATCATAGCCGAGCAGGCGTTTGGCCACCTGTTTGCCGCGGTTTTTCAGGGTGCCGGCAAGGCTTGTCGTCATCAGATCGACCTCCTCCAAAGCCCGCCGTGAAAACAGAGTAGCCTAGGGAAATGGGCAAAAGATGACAGGACAGCCTATCTCTCGACGAGCGTCAGAGGGTGATCGGCCGCTCCCATGACCGGGCGCGAACAGCCTATTGAACCGTCATCTGCTTGCGCCATTCCCAAGGGCTGTCGAACGATCCTGCCCATAGGCCGCGCTTTGCTTTCCTGGCGTCAGTCTCAGCCTTGGCATAGAAGCCAGCGCTGTATCTCGGCCAGTCGACCGCATAGCCCTTCCTGACCATCCATTCGCCGATATCGACGCCTCCTGCCGTGCAGACGGCCACCATGCGTCTGAACTGGTCGCGGTCGACCTCGATGCACGATGCCGGGCGATGCGCCTCGAGGAAGTCGGCCAGGGCGAGAGACGCCCTTTGCCCGCAACGATATTTCTTGCCAGCGGCGTCAAGGCAAAGCTGCGCACTCTCAGGTGCGTCGATGCCATTTAGGCGAATGCGTTGCCCGTGAATTTCAACTGTGTCGCCGTCAATGACGGATGGAATTCCTACCAGCGGCGCAGCGGCCGCTGACAGCGGAATGAAAGCTGCCGCAGCGGCGAGGAGGAGGGCGGGGCGTGTGATCATGACCGTTTACAGTAGGCCGGGATTTCTTAATGTTTCGACGGGTCCGGTTTACAGCTGATGAGGCCAGAAACCGCAGAACTGCGCGGTTGGCTTTGGGCCTTCTAAGCCGATGGTCACAGGTTCGAATCCTGTCGGGATCGCCAATAAATCGATGATTTTACGCGGTTATTTCTTTCCTTTGTCTTTTCGCTTCTGCAGCGCTGGGACGGTGCAGGCTCGCTGTAAGAAATGACCTGCGGGAACCTGACGCTTGCCTGCGCGTTGCATCGCATGCTCAAGAAGATCGCCTTCGCCGCCGTGCTGTTCCAGGTTGCCGTTTTCTCGGCTCTGATAACGCAGACGGTTCTTTTCGCATCGACGGCGACCCAAGCCGCAGACGTACGGCGCAGCGAACCCATTGCCGTCACCGACAGGGAATGCGCCGCCGCGAGGTGGCCGAACATTCCGGGTCGGTGTCTGGAGCGGGTTGAGGCGCGCAACTCTATTACGACGCTGGTGCTGACGGCGGGCCAATAGAGCAGAGCTGCGTGGGCGACCCGGAATTATTTCGTGATCCGCCGAAGTTGGAACCTTAGCCTACATCAGGCGTTCGGGGCCTTGTATTCGCGGAGCCTCATAAAAGGCAATGTGCGGGCCTGCGAACGGGCGGGACAAAACAAGCGCGGGTTGGGGGAGGAGAAAACGAGGCCATGTCGAAACGTGAAATTGGAACGTCCCCCGCCCTGGGGCGGCGTATCGCTCAACTCAGAGCCAGAATGCAGGATGCCGAAATTTCCGATCATGAGATGAAGACCTTCCACAAGGTCGCGGCCATCATGGGGGCGGGCGACGGGTCCCTACAACTGGATGCCGACGACCTGATCGCGGCATCCTTCGTTGTCGAAGCAAGTGGACCGGCGCCGAACCATCGACGTTCTGAATTCCCCGCATCGCGCGAAATTTAGTCGGCGGGCTTGCGTTCACCGCCGGGGCACGGCGGTCCATTTGGGCGAGCATGCTCCGGCTCCCTGATCTCGAATTGAAGGGAAAGTCTTATCAATTTGTTTGCGTTGGCGCGTCATAGTAGCGACGGCTAACGGAGTGGAATGGGATGAAGTTCGACCTGTCGTCGACCAGTTGGGGCAGGGTGATCGCTGCCACCGCCGCCGGCACGGTATTCTTCATTGCCGTGGCGTTTTTCGTCGATTCCTTCAATTTCCCCTATCTCTCGCCCGAGGCTGTCTGGCGCGCGCAAATGACGGATCTCATGCTGCCCCTGGTGCTGGGCGGGTCGTTTCTGTTTTTTCTCATGTGGAAGATTCGCCAGCTGGCGATAGCTCAGCGCGACCTCAGCGTCATCGCCGCCACCGACAGTCTGACGGCCGTGCTGAATCGCGGCGCCTTCTCGATGCTGGTCGAGGCCTATCTGGAGGAGACCCGCAAGCAGGAACAGACCCGTTCCGGCGCGCTGCTGATCATCGATGCCGACCACTTCAAGTCTATCAACGACCGCCTCGGCCATGACTGTGGCGACCAGGCGCTCAAGCTCATCGCGCAGGCGATCAAGGGACAGCTGCGCGGCAGCGATATCGTAGGCCGCATCGGCGGCGAGGAGTTTGGCGTGTTTCTTCCCGGTGTCGATCCCTCGCAATCCTGGCTGGTTGCCGAAGGCATCCGCCGGCGAATTCGCGAAATGGACTTTTCGCCTGGCGGCCGCGCCTGTCCGCTTTCCGTCAGTATCGGCGGCACCAGCTTCATCGGGCCGACGACTTACGAGGCGATATTCTCCGCCGCAGACAGACGGCTCTATGCCGCCAAGTCGAATGGCCGCGATCAGGTCAGTTTCGACCCGGCGGAAGCCGCCCTGGTGTCTCAGTCCGGCGCCGCCACGGTGCATTGACCGCAGCCTTGCTGCGCGTGAAGGCTGAGGTCGCCGCTTCCTTGACGCCGTCTTGCCGGTGTGCTTCCTCCGGCTAAGGTGATGTATTGGGCGTCGCCAGAGACATTTCTGCTTTCTTGATCTCCTCGGTCTTCCGGGCCACCGGCGCAGTCACGACCTGTTTCGGTGCCGGGCGAACGAGTGGCGGGATGGCCCGGGCCAGGCAAGCGCGGCGATCATGATCCATTTGTTCAACGGCTTTCAGAACCCGTTTGGCGGCAGCGAACGCGAAACCCTGGACCTGTATCGGCTGTTGAGTGCCGACCAGCAGGTGTGTCTTTGGGCAACCTCTTCGCGCGTGTCCGACGAACTGATGCGGCAATTTCCGATTCGCCGCGTGTCGCTGACAAAGCGCGAGGTGCCGGACGGCGGCACCTATGTCTTCCTCGGCGCGCATTGGCGCAACAAAATCTGGCCTTACCTGATCCGGCGGCCACGCCGGCTGATCTATGTCTTCAACACCTTTCACCCGAAGATCATCGGGCTGACGACCGGCATGCCGCGCCTGCTGGGCTGGCCCGGCGCCGAATTGGTGCTGATCTCGGAATTCCAGAAGCGCATGCTGCAGGTCGAAGGCGTCGTGCATCCGTCGCCGATCGATATCGGGCGTTTTTCACCACGACCGGCAAGGCCGGACGGCCCGTTCACGGTGGGGCGGCTGAGCCGCGACACGGCGGACAAGCATCATGCCGACGATGTGGCGCTCTACGAGGCCTTGCTGGCCGATGGCGTTGCGGTACGGATCCAGGGCGGCATGCCGCTGAAGGACAGGCTCGCGCCGCATCCGCAACTCGAACTCCTGCCGCAGGGCCAGTTTGCCGCCGAGCAGTTTTTGCCGACGCTCGACGTCTTCTACTATCGCACCGGCTCGCATGTGGAGACATTCGGCCGCGTGGTGTTCGAGGCGATGGCCTGCGGTTTGCCCGTGGTCTGCCATGCGCATGGCGGCTATGCCGACAATATCAGCCCTGGCGAAAACGGTTTTCTGTTCGAGTCGACGCAACAGGCGGCGCGCATCCTGGCCGAGCTCAAGGCCGATCCAGCGCTGCGGGCTGATATGGGCCACAAAGCGCGGCAGACCGTCGAGCGACTGTTTTCGCCGCAGGCATTGCAACAGCGGCTGGATTTCTATCGGCGTTAGCGGTACCGCCCCGTTTGTCGTCAATCTCGACATCGCTAAAGTTGACATGCAAAAGAACCACCAGGCGGACGCATCGGCGCCACCAGATCGAGCAGGGCTTCTTACCAATGACGTTGATGGGCGCGGCGGCACTGCTGATCCTGGTCCTGACCTATGCCGGCGTCGCCATCGGCCGCATCCCCGGTTTGCGTCTTGACCGGGCAGGCATCGCGCTGCTTGGCGGCGCCGCGATGATCGCCGTTGGCGCGATCAGCATGGAGGACGCCTACCGCGCCATCAATTTCGACACGATCACGCTTCTGCTCGGCATGATGATCGTGGTGGCGCATCTGAAGGTCTCTGGCGCCTTTCGCGGCCTGGGCGCCATCGCCATCGAACACGCGCACGCGCCCTTCATGCTCCTGGTGATGGTGACGCTGCTGACTGGCGTGCTGTCGGCCTTCCTGGTCAACGATGCCATCTGCCTGGTCATGGCGCCGATCGTCGTCCACGTCACACGCGTCATCAATCGCAACCCGATCCCCTATCTGATCGCCACCGCCACCGCCTCGAACTGCGGCAGCGTCGCCACCATCACCGGCAATCCTCAGAACATGGTCATCGGCGCGCTGTCGGGCATTTCCTATCCCGCTTTTTCGGCGGCACTCGCGCCGGTCGCCCTGTTCGGTCTCGTCGCGGTCATCGTCATCGTGCGCATCGTCTATCGCGCCGAATTCACCCGCACCGCTGAATTGACGCCGCATGTCTCGCGCGGCCGGATGCATCGCGGGCAGGTGCTGAAAGCCGTGATCGTCTGCATCGGGCTGGCCATCGCCTTCTTCGCCGGCGTCCCCGTTGCCAAGGCGGCGTTGATCGGCGGAGCCATTCTCCTGCTCACCCGCGCCATCAAGCCGGACCGCATCTACCGTGAGATCGATGGCCCGCTGCTGTTCATGTTCGCCGGTTTGTTCGTGGTGGTCGCCGGCGCCGAAAGGACGTTGCTGACGCCGGATCTCATCGCCTCGGCCAAGAATCTCGGCCTCGACGATGTCTGGCGCCTGTCCAGCTTCACCGCGGTGCTCTCCAACATCATGAGCAATGTTCCGGCGGTGCTGGCGCTGCGGCCGTTCATACCTGGGCTGGAAAACCCCGAAAGGGCCTGGCTGGTGGTGGCGATGAGTTCAACGCTCGCCGGCAATTTCACGCTGCTCGGTTCGGTCGCCAACCTGATCGTCGCCGAGCAGTCCAAGGCTGCCGGCACGCCCTTGTCGTTCGGTGCCTTCTTCAAGGTCGGCCTGCCGCTGACGCTGATCACTCTCGTCGCCGGCACGGCATGGCTGGCCTTCGGGTTCTAACCGGAGTGGTAAAAGCGGTGACGGATACGAATCAAGTCGAAAGTGGCGATCTGATCCGACGTGCGGTGGCTGCTTTCAATTCCGGCAATCACGGCCAGGCAATGCAGCTGTGCGAGTTAGGCCTGAAGCAACGCCCGAACGATCCGGCTCTTTGCCATCTTCTGGCGGCGATCCTGTTCGCCAGGGCGGATTTGTCGGGAGCTCGCACGCGCATCGAGACGAGCCTGGCCGCTCATGCGGATAATGTGCCCGCTTTGATTCTGGCATGCAGGATTGCTCGGGCCGACGGCCGGTTCGAGGCAGCGTTGCAACAGCTGGATCGCGCGGCAAAGCTGTCATCACAGGCGGAAATACTGATCGAGCGGGCACGTACCCTTGATCAGGCAGGCAATGCTTTGGCCGCGGGCGAATGGTGGACACTCGTCTTGCAACGGGATCCGAAATCCGAGGAGGCTGCGGCGCGCCTCGGGCGCCTTGCCTGGCAACGCGGCGCGTCTGTTGAGGCAGAGGACTTGCTCGAACGCGCCGTCGCTGGCGGCGGGCATCCTTCTGCCTGGTTTGATCTCGGGTTGGTGCGTCAGGACATGCGCAAGTTCGGCGCCGCTGCCCAGGCCTATCGACGCGTGCTGGAGATGAGCCCCGATACCCCGGAGGCAGCCGTCAATCTGGGCGTCGTCTTGCAGGAAACTGGTGATCTGGATGGGGCGATGCTGGCGTATTCAACGGCCTATCGTCTGCGCCCATCCACGTTCGGCGTCATCGCCATGGCGCTTACATCGGCGCCGAGTGGTCGGCTGTGGCTCGATGAGGAAGCACTGCGTCGCTTACTCGCCAGTGGAGCGCCCCCGCCGGGCGCGGAACCGCTTGCGGTAGACACCCGGCGTTGACAGGACATTACCGACGGTGCGCGCATAAGACGCCTGCCGTTCTTCGTCGAACACCTCGTATTCCAGCTGCGGCGTCGCCCGCGGAACCGCAAAGCACTGTGCGACCGGGGTTCCTTTCCCGAGCACGCCGGAGAACCCAGGTTCCGTCCAGACCGCCGGGAAATTGATGCCGCCATCGCTGAACCGGTCGGAATCCACCAGCCCAGTCACCAGCCTGAAAGGAAGATCCTCGCGATTGACCGGATGCGTCGCGAACAGCGACCAGCCTTCCTCGACCTCGATGGTCCAGAAGCTGTTGAATTTGAGGGCGGCTTGGCCGGGCGTAGCAAACGGGCTGCCGGCGAGCTGCCCCGGTGCGTGGAAGCTCAATGGCGCTCTGGGGTGGTTCTGCGTGACCGGTTCTGGAATTTGCCAGTCCCACGAAAAGGTGCCCTTGTCGACGACGACGTCGCACGGCAGCAGGACCATGAAGCCATAGGTCATCGCATCGACAACGGGTGGGCATTGCTTGAGCGTGCGAATGTCGCGGCCGTGGATCGCCGAATAGGCGGTGGCGGGCATGGCGCGCAGCCATTCCGGCAGAGCGCCGCGCGCCGGGATCGGGCGCGGCAAATGCTCGATCAACATTGGATCACATCGAAAGATGATACGCATCACCGCCTCCCTGGCATTGCGATACCATGCTTGCCGGCTGCGTTCCAAGCCACGGCTGGTTCAGTCCTTGTTCCGCGATCTGACCCGGACAAGCGTCGCCGCTGCTCGTCCTGCCGCCTCGATGTAATCGGGATTGCGGTGGACCAGCATGATCGAAAAGGAGCCATCGATCAAAAGCACGATCTCGCGCGCCGCCGCCTGTGGTTCCTCGACGCCGTGGTCCGACAACGCGCCGGCCAGCCATGCCTCGAAATTCGACTTGTGGCGTGATCCGACATTGATCGCCGGATGGCCAGGCATCGAAGCGAGTTCCGCCGCCGTGCGCAGGAAACCGCATCCCTTCCATTTCGGGTGGCGCGCAGCCCGCGCCAGATTGCTGAAGATCGCCTCGGCCTTGCGGTCCGCGCCGCCTTCGGCGGCATCGAACCAGCCGGCCATTTGCCGCAGATTGGGCTGGTCCCGCGCGTCGAGATAGGCGGCGATCAGGTCGTCCTTGCTCTTGAAGTGGTAGTAAAGCGTCCGCTTGGTGAGGCCGGCCTTTTCCGCGACGGCGTCGACGCTGACGCGGCCGATTCCCTCGGCATAGAACAGCTTCGTCGCGGCATCGACGATGCGTTTGCGGGTCGGGCTGGCGGCTTCAGGCATGAGCCATGTATACCGACTAGTGAATATACACGCAATCGAAAGAGTGATCCCTTTCCGTGGTATCTGGAAAGGAAGAACAATGGCCGATCTTGTCCTGAACGAGACCCGCGACGGGGTAAGCGTCCTCACCCTCAACCGCCCGGAAAAGCTCAATGCGCTGAACTACGCCCTGATCGATCGCCTGCTAGCGATCCTCGACACGATAGAGGCCGACAATGCGGTCCGCGCCGTCATCCTGACCGGTGCCGGCGAACGCGCCTTCTCCGCCGGCGGCGATATCGGCGAATTCTCATTGAGTGTCGCCGCAGGCACGGATGTGGCGCTGCGCGACTTCGTCCTGCGCGGCCAGCGACTGACGGCAAGGCTTGAAGCCTTCCGCAAACCCATCATCGCCGCCGTCAACGGGATTGCCTTCGGCGGAGGCTGCGAGATCACCGAGGCCGTGCCGCTGGCCATCGCCAGCGACCGCGCCCTGTTCGCCAAGCCGGAGATCAACCTCGCAATGCCCCCGACCTTCGGCGGCACGCAGCGCCTTCCGCGGCTTGCCGGGCGCAAGCGTGCGCTTGAACTGCTTTTGACGGGCGCAACCTTTTCGGCTGAACGAGCGGCCGAACTCGGCCTCGTCAACAAGATTGTGCCGCATGCCGAGCTGATGCCGGCAGCGCACGATCTTGCCCGCCGCATCGCCACGCATTCGCCGGCAGCGCTCGCCGGCATTCTCACTGCGGTGGCGCGCGGCATCAACCTCAGCATCGCCGAAGGGCTGTTGGTCGAGGCCGAGCAGTTCGCCCGCATGGCGCCGACCGCCGATCTCAGGGAAGGCCTTGCCGCCTGGATCGAGCGGCGCAAGCCCAGCTACGACGGCACCTGGACGCACATCACAAGGCCGGACGAGACAAGGCGCGCGTCGCTGCGGCTCGACCATTCGTAGGCGGTGGCAAGTGGCGCTCGCCCGAGGCGCTTCTGCTGTGCTGGCGCGGTTCGTCCGCAGCGAGGATTTCTCACATGTGAAAGCCTGCGAGGCCTGCACGCTGGCGGCTGTGCACCGCCAGCCCGCGAAGGCATCACGGCGCCACGTTCATATGGCCCCTCATGTTGGGGTGGAAGCGGCAGAAATAGTCGATCGCTCCAGCCGCCTTCAGTGTCAGGCTCGCCGATTTCTTCGGCGGGATCATCACCTCCCAGCCGCCCTTGACGGTGGCCGTGTGGGCAACCACATCCTTGTTCACCCACTCGACCGTGTCGCCGACCTTCGCCTCGACGGTTGCCGGGGAGATGACGAGCTTGTCGATGGTGACCTCTATGGTTGCGGCCGCCGCCGGCGCCGTCATAAGCGCCAGAGCGGCCAGCCATGGCAGATGGATCAAGACGCCCGCCTTCATTTCAGCATGCCGGCGACATGTTCGGCGTGCTGCTCATGCCCCTGGAAGATCTTGAGGCCGGTCTCGAGCAGGCTCTTCAACTCGGCATTGCTGGCCGAAGGGATGAGCAGCGTTTCGAGCGCGCCGTTGACCTGCTTGTGATAGGCGACTTCATTCTCGATATAGGCCTTGTCGAAAGCCGCGCCCTTCAGCTTGGCGAGCTTGGCGCGTTCTTCTTCCGCCGCCTTGGTCAGCGCCTGGCTGGTGGCGTTGTCCTCGGGCTTCACCTTGAGCTTCTTGACCAGGTCGAGCGCCTGCTTGTTCACCGCCTCATGGTCGCGCTCCATGTCCTTGGCGAACGCGACGACCTCCTTGTTCTTCGATGTCTTGATCGCCTGCTTGGCCGCCTCGATGTCGAGGACGCCGGCCGTGTAGGCGATATGGGCGATCTGCGGGTCGGTCGGCTTGTCGGCGGCCTGCGCGAACGGAGCAGCGCTGACGAAAAGCACGGCGGCAAGGGCGGCGGTATATCGGGTGAACATGGCATCCTCCTTCGCCCGGCCGCGAGGAAGCGCCGGGCTTACATTTCCAGTTGACGCCGATTGGATGCGCGGCCGGGAGAAACGTTCCCGCAAAATCGCGACGGGATCATTCGAAGCCCAGCCGTCCCATAACGGCCTTGGTCAAACGCTCGCAGCGGCGGCCGGCGAAGGGGAAGGCGTCGAGCAGGACCGGGCCGATCTCGTCGTCCAGCGCCTTGCGCAACAGGCTACGCGCCCGGTGCAGCCTTGTCTTGACGGTCTCCGGCCGCACGCCCAGCAGATCGGCGGTTTCCTCCATGCTCAGGCCCTCGATGACACGGGCCACGAAGACCATGCGGTAGATGTCGGGCAGGCTGTCGGTCGCCCGCTCGACAAGTGCGAGAATCTGCCGCTGCGCCATCGTCCGCTCCGGGTCGTCGCTGGGGTTGAGGGGAAAGCGGATGATTTGCGCTTCCGGATTTTCGGGCATCGCCACGGTGCGGCGCCTCTTGCGCAGGCGGCCGAGTGCTTCGTTGATGACGATGCGCGACAGCCAGGTGGCAAGCGAAGAGTCGCCGCGAAATGTCGCCAGATTGGCGAAGGCGTGGACATAGGCCTCCTGGACGACGTCCTCGGCTTCGGCGTCGTTGCGCAGTATGCCGCGCGCGATGCGGTAGAGCCGCTGGTTGTATGTCTTGATGATGGTGCGGAAGGCGCCCGCATCGCGCGCCAGGGCTCGCTGTACAAGCAGCATGTCGCCGGAAAGAGCCTCGGCCACCCCGGGCATTTTGACGGGTATTGCGAGCTTGCTCATCGCGACCGGATCTCCCCGAACAGACGCTTGACTGCACGTTCGATGCGCCCGCCGGAAAAAGGTTCCCGGATTTCGGCAACCTGGCTCCGCTATTCTAGATCAGTTCACCGTTTCACGGAAACGGCGAACTGCTCCAACTCTTTGTGTTGACGCAATTCCCAAGGGAAAGCGCTGCGCGCTTTTCCGAAAACCGCACACACTTTTCCTGGAGTTGCTCTAAGCCGCCGCCAGTCCTTTGTCTGCGGCCTGCACGCGCGCTGCCGCCGCCAGCAGGTCGGTCTGGGTGATCAGGCCGAGGATGCGCCGCTCATCGTCGACGATGACCACGGCGTGGCTGCGGCCGTCGGTCAGTACGGGAAGCAGGCTCATCGCCGGTGTCTCGGGCGAAGCGGTGCCGGCCTTCGACATCACGCTCTTCACCGCATCGGTCGTCTTCGTCAGCTCGCGCAGGCCGACAGCGCCAACCAGCCGGCCATCCGCGTCGACCACCGGCAAGGTGCGGATGTTGTGATCGAGCAGTTGCTGGCGCGCCTCCTCGGCGGTGGCCTGCTCGGGCACCGAAACCACGTCGCGGGACATGATGTCCTGGCAAAGCAGCGTCCGGTGTGAGCGCACCATGGCCTGCAGCTCGACTTGCCTCAGGAGCCGTTCGAGGTCGTTGCGGTCGATGTCGAAGGTTTCGTCGAGCGTGGTCAGCGCCGCGTCGATATCCTCGGGCCGGAAGCCGACGCGCTGCCGCGCCGGCGGATCGGCCGTCCCATGGCTGTTGGCTGGGGAGGCAGCGACATGCGGGTAGTTGCGCCGCGCCAGCCTGTGGAAAAGCAGTCCGAGCGTGACCAGGATGATCGAATTCAGGGCCACCGGCACGAACGGAAACAGGAAGCCGGCGCTGACTACGGCCGGCCCGCCGAGCACCGCCGTCAGAGCCGCCGCGCCACCGGGCGGATGCAGGCAGCGCGTGAACGACATGGCCGCGATGGCGAGCGCCACGGCGAGGCCCGAGGCCATGACCGGATCATGGATGAAATGCGCCACCGTCACACCCACCAGCGCCGATATGGAGTTGCCGCCGATGATCGACCAGGGCTGCGCCAAAGGGCTGGCGGGCACGGCGAAGAGAAGCACGGCGGAGGCGCCCATCGGTGCCACCAGCAGGGCCACATGCGGGCCGCCGCCCATTGCCAGCCCGCTGATCACGCCGGTCAGCGCGATGCCGATCGTGGCGCCGATACAGGCCAGCAGCCGCTCTCGCAGCGTCGCGCCGGCAAGGATGGGGACAAAAAGACGAAAGGCCATGACAGGGTTGGGACCAATGGGATTGGACGAGGGTACCAGTGCAGCACGCAATGCGACCGAACCCACGGATTTGAAAGTCAAACAAATCCCGAAAGCAGCGGCCCGAGAGAATAATATTGCGCGACGCGCAGCAATGGGATGCCGCGAGCGGCTCGCGCTTTGTCATCAGCGCCAAGGCCTCGCTGCCGTCTGCTGATTCTGTCCGGCAGTCAGCCCGTGCGCGCTGGTTAGGCCGTCGCTGCGGCCAGACCGCGCAAAATGTCGGCTTTCAGGTCGTCTACATCCTCGAGGCCGATCTGCAGGCGGATCAACGGGCCTTCATAGGGGCCTTTTGCAACGACGCGGTCGTCGAGCCAGACTGGCACCGCAAGGCTCTCATAGCCGCCCCAGGAATAGCCGAGGCCGAAGATCTGCAGCGCGTCGAGGAAAGCGTGCTGCTCCTTCTGGCCGCCGCCGGCGAGCACGATGGAAAAGATGCCGCTCGAACCGCAAAAGTCGCGCTTCCATAGAGCGTGGTCCGGGTGGCTGGGAAGGGCAGGGTGGAGCACGCGCGCCACGCCCTTCTGGCCTTCGAGCCACGACGCGATGGCAAGCGCGCTGCGCTGGTGATGCTCCAGGCGCACGCCCATGGTGCGCAAGCCGCGCAGCACCTGGTAGACATCGTCGGGACCCGCGCAGCAGCCGAGCGTGCAGAAGCTCTCATAGAGCTGTTTCCAGTGGCTTTCATTGGCCGAGACCGTGCCCAGCAGCACGTCGGAATGGCCGGCCGGGTACTTCGTCGCCGCGTGGATGGAGATGTCGACGCCGTGGTCGAGCGGCCGGAAATAAAGCGGCGTTGCCCAGGTGTTGTCCATCATCACGATAGCGCCAGCCGCGTGCGCCGCCTTGGCGATCGCCGGGATGTCCTGCACCTCGAACGTGTTGGAGGCTGGCGATTCCGTGAACACCACCTTGGTGTTGGGCTTGATCAGGGCGGCGATGCCAGCGCCGATACGAGGATCATAATACTCCACCTCGACGCCGAGCCGCTTCAGCATCGTGTCGGCGAAATTACGGGTCGGATGGTAGACGCTGTCGACGATCAGCAGGTGATCGCCGGCCGACACGAAGGCGAGCAGCGGAATAGTCACCGCCGCAAGGCCCGACGGCACCACGATCGTGCCGGCGGATCCCTCCAGCGCATCGATGGCCTGGGCAAGGGCGTCCGTCGTCGGCGTGCCGCGCGTGCCGTAGGTGTATTTCTGGCTGCGGCCAACCATTGCGGCGGCGTTGCGGAACAGCACGGTCGAGGCGTGCACGACAGGCGGATTGACGAAGCCGAAATAGTCGTGCGGGTTGTTGCCCGAATGGGCCAACCGCGTGTTGATGCCCATTTTGCCGGAACCCTGTTCGTTGCCGTCCTTAGCCATTCTTCGTCTTCGCCTGTTTGACAAGGCGCTAGCCATAGTGCGGCGGCTTGGACCGCGCAACAGCCCACCATCCGCCAGGGATAGACTTCGAATATGCCAATTCTCCACCTGAACGGCATAGCTGCGGGGTCCTGAAACGGGCTCGGCAAGGTGTGCGGAAGTGATTGTCGGCGGAGCCGATCGTCCCTCGGTCAACCTATTGTAGACGGCTGCGAAACATATATAATAAGTCTCTAATATTAATCACCGGATTGCCTCGATCAGATGCTGCCGGATGGTTTTGGCAGGGTTCCTCCTGATCTCCCGGTCCGGGTATCGCGCTCACAGAGCGCCGCAAGGGGAGGAATGCCATGCCCAACGTCAAATGGACGATGAAGGCGCGCGAATTCGTCAACTGCAATTGCGCCTATGGCTGCCCATGCCAGTTCAACGCCATGCCCACACACGGCTTCTGTCAGGCGGTTGCCGGCATCGAAATCGAGAGCGGCCATCACGGAGCCACCAAACTCGATGGATTGCGGCTCGTCGGGATTTTCCGCTGGCCCGGCGCCATCCATCAGGGCGGCGGCGAAGCAGCGGTGGTTGTCGACGAGAGGGCGAGCGAGGCCCAGCGTGAAGCGCTGCTTCGCATACTGGGCGGGCAGGACACCGAACCAGGCGCGACAATATTCGAGTTCTTCTCGACCACGCTGGAGAAATTCCATGACCCGATCTTTGCCCCGATCGAGTTCGAGGTCGACGTCGACGCGCGAACCGGACGGCTGCATGTCGAGGGCGTAGCCGACGGTCATGGCGAGCCGATCAAGAATCCGGTCACCGGCGCCGAGCATCGGGCACGCATCGACCTGCCGCACGGCCTCGAATACGCAATGGCCGAGATCGGGCGCGGCTGGACCAAGGCGACAGGCCCGATCAAGTTCGGGGTGGCCGATACGCACAGTCATTTTGCCAATCTGCATCTCACGCAGAGCGGCGTCGTCCATTGAGCTGATCCAATGGGCGACAGGGCCTTGGAGGCGGTGCTGCGGCGCGACCGCACGGTCGTGATGGCCGCGCTCGTCGTGATTGCGGTGCTCGCCTGGGCCTATGTGCTGTGGCTTGCCATCGACATGGCCATGCCCGAATCCCCGATGCCGGCCGGAGCAAGCGGCGATATGGCCGCAATGGACATGTCGAATATGGACATGGCTGGAATGGATGTGGGCGCCGCCGTGGCGCCTGGCTTCCGAGCCTGGACACTCGCCGATTTCGCTTTCATTTTCACGATGTGGGCGGTGATGATGGTCGGCATGATGACGCCTTCGGTCGCGCCGCTGCTGCTGCTCTATGCTGGCATCGGCCGCAAGGCGCAGGCGGCTGGCCGCCCCATCGCTTCGACCGGATGGTTTTTTACCGGCTATCTCACCGTCTGGATCGTCTTCAGCATCGCCGCGACCGGCGCGCAATGGCTGCTCGGCCGGCTGGCCCTGCTCGACCCCTCGATGGCAACCGACAGCACGATCCTCGGCGGCCTCGTCCTGATCGCCGCCGGCCTCTATCAATGGACGCCGATCAAGGGCGTCTGCTTGCGCCAATGCCAGGGGCCGATCGGGTTCCTCATGAGCCATGGCGGGTTCCGTTCCGCGCCGCTCGGTGCGATTCGGCTAGGCGTCGATCACGGCCTCTATTGTCTGGGCTGCTGCTGGGCGCTGATGGCCCTGCTGTTCGTCGGCGGCGTCATGAACATCCTGTGGATCGCCGGTATCGCCATCCTCGTTCTCCTGGAAAAGACGGCCACGAGCGGGCCGTTGATCTCGCGCATTTCCGGCGCGCTGATGGTGGCGGCCGGCGTGTGGTTGATGTCCCGTGCGCTTTGACGGCGCAGGTCCGATGACAGTCTTCGGCCATGCCAATTCATCCGGTATCCAGATCAGGGACGCCAAGCTGGCGCCAGTTATGGATTTCGCCGCTGGCCCGCATTTGCGTTGAATGCGCTTTGCCGACTTTATTCGCGCCGTGACTAAAATGCGGGCGCGTTTGTCTGCAATTCGGGCATTTCAGGCAATCGATTTTCAAAGACGTTCGGATTCGGTCATTTCCCTTGACCTCACAGGAATTATCGCCTTCGATGCTGTTCGTGAATGGGAGGCGGCGCGTCGGTTACGATGCGGGATTCCGGGAATGGGCTGGAATGGGAACTGCGTTCACACGGGAAAAAAGATCAGGTTTTGCCTGAAAACAGAAAAGGGTCTGTGGGTCATGAAACATATTGCTATCGGCATCCTTGGCGCCGCTACGCTCGGGTTTATGGCGTCGGCAGCGTCGGCGACGACGCTCGACACCGTCAAGGCGAAGGGCTTCATCCAATGCGGTGTCTCGACGGGTCTGGCCGGTTTCTCGGCGCCCGACGACAAGGGTGACTGGCAGGGCATCGACGCGGATTTCTGCCGCGCTGTCGCGGCCGCCGTCTTCGGTGACGGCACCAAGGTCAAGTTCACCCCGCTCAGCGCCAAGGAGCGCTTCACCGCGCTGCAGTCCGGCGAGGTCGACATCCTGTCGCGCAACACCACCTGGACCATCAATCGCGACACGGCGCTTGGACTGAATTTTATCGGCACGACCTACTATGACGGCCAGGGCTTCATGATCAACGCCAAGAAGCTGCCGGGCGTCAATTCGGCGCTCCAGCTCTCGGGCGCGGCCGTGTGCGTGCAGAGCGGCACCACCACCGAGCTCAACCTCGCCGACTACTTCAAGGCGAACAAGATGGAGTACAATCCGGTCGTCTTCGAGAAGCTCGAAGAGGTCAACGCCGCCTATGACGCCGGCCGCTGCGATGTCTACACCACGGACCAGTCGGGCCTTTACGGCATCCGCCTGACGCTGGGCTCGCCGGCCGATCACGTCGTGCTACCCGAGATCATCTCCAAGGAGCCGCTCGGACCGGCGGTGCGCCAAGGCGACGACCAGTGGTACCACATCGTCAAGTGGACCTATTTCGCGCTGCTTGACGCGGAGGAACTCGGCATCACAAAGGCCAATGTCGATGAGATGAAGAACTCGGCCAGCCCGGAGATCAAGCGCGTTCTCGGCCAGGAAGCCGACACCAAGATCGGCACCGATCTTGGCGTCTCCAATGACTGGGTCGTCAATATCGTCAAGGCCGTCGGCAATTACGGTGAAATGTTCGATCGCAATGTCGGCTCGGGCAGCCCGCTCAAGATCGCGCGCGGCATCAATGCGCTGTGGACCAAGGGCGGCCTGCAATACGCTCCGCCGATCCGCTGACCGAAATGTGATCCGGAAGGCAGATATCTGCCTTCCGGTTTCTCTTTTCAGGGGACGGGCACATGGCATCGCAGGAAGTTCTTCGCGAGGAGTCCAGCAGGGCTTCCTTCATCAATGACCCGAAGATACGCAGTCTCTTCTTCCAGACGCTGGTCGTCATCGTCCTGTTCGGTTCCGTCTGGTGGATCGTGCAGAACGTCATCGACAATCTGCAGCGCCTGCACATCGCCTCCGGCTTCGGCTTCCTCAGGGGACGCGCCGGATTCGACATTTCGGATACGCCGATCGCCTATACGTCGGACTCGACCTATGGCCGCGCCATCGTCGTCGGCCTGATCAACACCATCATCGTCGCCGTGGCCGGCATCATCACCGCCACAATCATCGGCTTCGTCATCGGTATCGGCCGCCTGTCGCAGAACTGGCTGATCCAGAAGATCTGCACGGTCTATGTGGAGATATTCCGCAACATCCCGCCGCTGCTGGTCATCTTCTTCTGGTATTCCGGCGTGCTCGCCGTGCTGCCGGCGCCGCGTGACAGCTACCATCTGCCCTTCGGCTCCTTCCTCAACCAGCGCGGCTTCTACTTTCCCCGCCCGGTCTGGGGCGAGGGCTCCTGGCTTATCGTCGTCGCCCTGCTTGTCGGTATTGCCATGGCCTGGTTCGTCGCCCGCACGGCGCGCCAGCGGCAGATGGCGACAGGCCAGCAGTTTCCGGTGCTCTGGACCTCGGTGGCGCTGATCATCGGCCTGCCATTGCTCGCCTATGTGCTGAGCGGCTTTCCGCTGAGCTTTGATCTTCCCAAACAATCGACCTTCAATCTGACCGGCGGCTTTCAGGTCAAGCCGGAGTTCCTGTCGCTTTATCTGGCGCTGTCCTGCTACACGGCGGCCTTCATCGCCGAAATCGTGCGCGCCGGCATCAGGGGCGTGAGCAAGGGCCAGACCGAGGCGGCGGCGGCACTTGGGCTGCGGTCCGGGTCGATCTTGCGGCTGGTTGTCGTGCCGCAGGCCATGCGTATCGTCATCCCGCCGCTGACCAGCCAGTATCTCAACCTGACCAAGAACTCCTCGCTGGCGATCGCCATCGGTTATCCGGACCTGACGGCGACCGCCGGCACGGTCCTCAACCAGACGGGACAGGCGGTCGAAGGTGTGCTGATCATGATGATC
Organism: Mesorhizobium sp. WSM4310; assembly: GCF_007003935.1. Taxonomy (NCBI): domain Bacteria; kingdom Pseudomonadati; phylum Pseudomonadota; class Alphaproteobacteria; order Hyphomicrobiales; family Phyllobacteriaceae; genus Mesorhizobium; species Mesorhizobium sp. WSM4310. The sequence continues at coordinate 8,959 of NZ_VFTA01000026.1, read as the reverse complement.
GCCTATCTTATACTTAGCCTGGTGACCTCGGCCGTCATGAACGTGGTCAACGCCAGAATGGCGCTGGTGGAAAGGTAGAGCCATGCAGGAACACGATATGTCCTGGGTGCGCACCGAAATGGCCTTGGCGCAGCCTGCGCCGACAAGTGTGCGCGGCCCAGTGGCCTGGGTGCGCAAGAACCTGGTCGGCACGGTCGGCGACACCATCCTGACCATCCTTGGCATCGCCATCGTTGCCTGGGTCCTGCCGCAAGTCATCAACTGGGCGTTCATCAATGCCGTGTGGACCGGGCCGGACCGCACGGTCTGTGCGACTGCCGCACAGGGCGGCATTCAGCCGGAGGGCTGGACGGGCGCCTGCTGGGCATTCGTCAACGCCAAGTTCGGCCAGTTCATGTTCGGTACCTATCCGATCGAGGAGCGCTGGCGGCCGATCCTGGTTGCCATCCTGTTCGTGGTTCTGCTGGTGCCGATGCTGATCCCGCGTGTGCCGCGCAAGGGGCTGAATGCCATCCTGCTCTTCCTGGTGCTGCCGATCGTCTCGTTCTTCCTGCTGATTGGCGGCGTGTTCGGCCTGCCGCATGTCGAGACCTCGCGCTGGGGCGGCCTGCTGGTCACACTCAGCCTGTCCTTCGTCGGCATTGCCGTGTCGTTGCCGCTGGGCACAGTGCTGGCGCTCGGCCGGCGTTCGAAAATGCCGATCATCAAGACGCTGTGCGTGATCTTCATCGAAACGGTGCGTGGCATCCCGCTGATCACCGTCCTGTTCTTCGTCAGTGTCATGCTGCCGCTGTTCCTGCCCGCGGGCGTCACTTTCGACAAGTTCCTGCGGGCGCTGATCGGCGTGTCGCTGTTTGCCGCCGCCTATATGGCCGAAGTCGTGCGTGGCGGCCTGCAGGCGATCCCCAAAGGCCAATATGAAGGCGCCGATTCACTCGGGCTCGGCTATTGGCAGAAGATGGGGCTGATCGTACTGCCGCAGGCGCTGAAGCTGGTCATTCCCGGCATCGTCAACACCTTCATCGGCATGTTCAAGGACACCAGCCTGGTCCTCATCATCTCGATGTTCGACCTGCTTGGCGTCGTCAAGCAGAACTTCTCGGACGCCAACTGGGCGACGCCGCAAACGGCCAGGTCCGGCCTAGTGTTCGCCGCCTTCGTCTTCTGGCTGTTCTGTTTCGGCATGTCGCGCTATTCAATGTACACCGAACGCCGGCTCGACACCGGCCACAAACGCTAACAAAAGAATAAGGGGACCCTGTCATGGCCACCGAAAACGCCGTCAGCGCCGAAGAGATCAAGGTCAACGCCGCCAAGATGCACATCTCGACCACCGATGTCGCCATCGACATCATCGCCATGCACAAATGGTACGGCGAGTTCCATGTGCTGAAGGACATCAATCTGAAAGTGATGCGCGGCGAGCGCATCGTCATCTGCGGCCCGTCGGGTTCCGGCAAATCGACGATGATCCGCTGCATCAACCGGCTGGAAGAGCATCAGAAGGGCAAGATCATCGTCGACGGCAAGGAACTGACCAACGATCTGAAGAAGATCGACGAGGTGCGCCGCGAGGTCGGCATGGTGTTCCAGCACTTCAACCTGTTCCCCCACTTGACCATCCTGGAGAACTGCACGCTGGCGCCGATCTGGGTGCGCAAGACACCGAAGAAGCAGGCCGAGGAAATCGCCATGCACTTCCTCAAGCGGGTCAAGATCCCGGAACAGGCCAACAAATATCCTGGCCAGCTTTCCGGCGGCCAGCAGCAGCGCGTGGCCATCGCACGTTCGCTGTGCATGAACCCGCGCATCATGCTGTTCGATGAGCCGACCTCGGCGCTCGACCCGGAAATGATCAAGGAAGTGCTGGAGACGATGGTTGGTCTGGCCGAGGAAGGCATGACCATGCTGTGCGTCACCCACGAGATGGGCTTTGCGCGGAAAGTCGCCAACCGCGTGATCTTCATGGATCAGGGCCAGATCGTCGAGCAGAACACGCCGGCCGAGTTCTTCGACCACCCGCGCCACGAGCGCACGAAACTGTTCCTCAGTCAGATCCTGCACTGAGCGGTTCCACACCGAGCGCAAGAGCCCCGCCGCACATCCCCCGGCCGCAATGCGGCCGGGCTCTTTGCTTGCGGATCCGCTGATGCGGTTGGCGGCGGGGCGTCATCGATGAGAAAAGTCCTGCGTTTCCTCTTCATGGTGCTGGCCGCGATCGTGCTTGCGGCGACCCTCGGCACGCTGGTGCCGCGCCCGCTCTGGCCGGCGGCGTCGGCGGGCGAGGGCACGCGGCATATACTGGTGCTGAAGAACCCGATCCATACCGATATCGCCATTCCGGCGGACGCCGCCGTACGCAAGCGCTTCCACTTCCTGGCAGACGCCGGGCTGCCGTCCGATGCGCCGGAAGTGCGCTACATCGTCTTCGGTTGGGGCGGCCGCGCCTTCTATCTGGAAACACCGACCTGGTCCGAGCTCAAGGCCGTTCCGGTGATGAAGGCGCTGACCCTCGACGCCTCGGTCATGCATGTGGATGTCGCTGGCGCTATCGTCGAACCGCATCCCGATGTTGCCGGCTTCGACATTGGTGATGATCAGTTCGCGGCGCTGCTCGATTTCATCGAAGCCAGTTTTCAGCAGGGGCCTGGCGGCCCGATCGTTATCGAGAATGCGGCCTACTCCAGCTTCGACCGCTTCTATGAGGCGAACGGCCATTTCAATGCGGTGGTCGGCTGCAACACCTGGACCGCCGCAGCGTTGCGTACCGCCGGCCTGCGCACCGGCTGGTGGAACCCGCTGCCGGTGTCGCTGGGATGGTCGATGCGGCTGTACAATTGAGACTCCGCGATGGTTCCAAGATCTGGCGCTGGCGCCAAAGCTATCCGGTTCTATTGCCTCGACACCTACCGCCTGACGACCTTCGGTTCCTCCCAACCATAAAGCCAGTCGAGGTCGGCAGCGAGCTTCTCCGCAGGCCGCGTCGCCAGCACGAGGTTGCGGGCCAGCGCCACCGGGCCTCGGGCGTGCCAGGCAAGCCGGTTGAGCGCGCCACGCTTAAGGACCTTCTCCACGCGCGGTCGCCGGAGATTTTCCCAGATGGTGAGGCTTTGGCGCGGATCGGCGCGAAAGTCGGCGACCAGCGTGGCAAGCGTCGCGGCATCCTCGATTGCCATTGCCGCGCCCTGCGCGGCGAACGGTGTCATCGCATGCGCGGCATCGCCGATCAGCGCAATGCCGGTTGGCATTGTCCAGGGCTGCTTCTGCTCCACGGTGTGCAGCGGCCAGGTCAACCATGGGCCGGCCATTTCCACCAGCTTGACGAGTCCTGGCGCGGTGCCGCGAATGGCGGCAGATAGGATGCCGGGATCGGCACGGCCGGACCAGCCCTCGGCGATGCGCTCGCCTTTGGTGAAGGCGACGAGATTGAAGGCGTCGCCCTTGCTGACGGGATAGGCGACCATATGGAAACCCGGATGCAGGAAAGTCGTGACGCAATCGGCCGCGCCGATCGAGGCAAAGGCTTGTCCGGCGCTGCTGTCGGCCGCAACGGTGGTGCGCCAGGCCAGCTCTCCCGAAAAACGGCTTCTTGGCGATGCCATCCTTTTTGCATCGACAAGCGCGCGCACCGACGACCAGACGCCATCGGCGCCGACCAGCAAGGAGCCCCGTTCCTCTGCCGTCTTGCCGCCGATCTCGACGGTCGCCGTGACACCATGGCCGCCAGTCGCAATTTTTTCGACGCGCGCCCCGAGCGTGAGATGGACATCAGGCATCTCTGCCACACACGCCATCAGCGCAGTCTGCAGGTCGGCGCGATGGGCGACGAGATAGGGAGCGCCCCAGCGGCTTTCACCTGATTGTCCCAACGGCACGCGCGCCAATTGGCGTAACGTCCTGGCATCCCTCAGCACCACGGCCTCTGGCCGCACCGTCGCCGGCAGCAGCCGGTCGAGCACGCTGAGGTCACGCAGGATGCGTGTGGCGTTGGGAGAAAGTTGGAGGCCGGCGCCTACGGCTTCCAGGCGCGGTGCTTGCTCGAACACCTGCACGCGATAGCCGCGTTTGGCAAAAGCAAGTGCGGCAGTCAGCCCTGCGACGCCCGCTCCGGCGATGACGATTTGCCGGGAGCGCTGGTCGTCCATCAGGTCCGTCGGGAAAGAATCAAGCGGCCTGGTCGATGTAAAGGCAGCCTGCCGGCAGCGTTTCCGTTGCCTTCAGCTTCGGCGAATAGCGGTAAAGCGTCGAGCAATAGGGGCAGACTTTTTCATTGTCGTCGCCCATGTCGAGAAACACATGCGGGTGGTCGAAAGGCGGATTGGCGCCCGTGCACATGAATTCCTTGACCCCGATGTCGATCGCCGGATGGCCGGCATCGTTCTGGAAATGGGGAATGGAACCGCCTGCCATCGTCGTCTCCTTAACGCAGTCTCGCATGCATCTGGATCATAACAGGTCTCTTTGCAAGATCGATGAAATGAAACTGTCGCAAAACCCTGTCAGAGGATAAGTTGAGCCGGTTAAGCGTGTGACCGCGGATGCCAAGCGATTCCGCGACTGATCACGCTTCACGAAGGCATGTTTGAGCGTTCATCGTCGTCTGGCGGCGCTCCAAGGGAACGGTTGTGGGCAGGGACAATGAACGAACTGAAGCCGGTGCAGAGCGAATTCGTCAATGTCGAGGTGGCCAATTCAGAGGGCGGCAACCCGGATCGCTTCGTCAACCGTGAGTTTTCCTGGCTGCAATTCAATCGCCGCGTTCTCGAGGAATCGCTGAACACCCACCATCCGCTGCTGGAACGCGTCCGCTTCCTGTCGATCTCCGCCGCCAATCTCGATGAATTCTTCATGGTGCGTGTCGCCGGCCTCGCCGGCCAGGTGCGCGAAGGCATTACGCTGAAAAGCCCTGACGGCCGCACCCCCGAACAGCAGCTCGAACAGCTGCTGCGCGAGGTCGAGCGGCTGCAGGAAGACCAGCAGAAGAGCCTTTCGGCGCTTACCGTGCTGCTCAACAAGGAAGGCATTGAGAGCATCACGCGCGATGCCCTGACCAAGGACGAGAAGGTCTGGCTGGAAGAGCATTTCCAGGACCAGGTGTTTCCGGTGCTTACCCCGCTGTCGATCGACCCGGCGCATCCGTTCCCGTTCATTCCCAATCTCGGCTTCTCGATGGCGCTGCAGCTGCGCCACCGCAAGAATGGCGAGGAGATGAGCGCGCTCCTGCGTCTGCCGGTGGCGCTGAAGCGCTTCATCCGGCTTCCCGATCGCAAGCACCATGTCCGCTTCATCCCGCTTGAGGAGGCGGTCGGTCTCTATATCGGCAAGCTGTTTCCGGGTTATGAGGTCAAGGGTTCCGGCACATTCCGCATCATCCGCGACAGCGATATCGAGGTCGAGGAGGAATCGGAAGATCTGGTGCGCCTGTTCGAGACGGCGCTGAAGCGCCGCCGCCGCGGCTCGGTGATCCGCATCGAGTTCGACAGGCTGATGCCTGCTGAACTGCGCGATTTCGTGGCCGGTGAGCTCGGCGTCTCGTCCAGCCGCATCAGCGTGCTGACCGGTCCGCTGGCGCTCAGCCAGATCTCCGAGATCGTCTCCGTCCCCCGCGACGACCTGAAGTTCACCCCCTACAATCCGCGCTTTCCTGAGCGTATCCGCGAGCATGGCGGCGACTGCTTTGCCGCTATCCGCGAGAAGGACATCATCGTCCACCACCCCTACGAATCCTTCGACGTCGTTGTGCAGTTCCTGCGCCAGGCGATGGCCGATCCGGAAGTGGTGGCGATCAAGCAGACGCTTTACCGAACCTCCAACGATAGCCCGATCGTGCGCGCGCTGGTCGACGCGGCCGAAGCCGGCAAGTCGGTGACCGCGTTGGTCGAGCTTAAGGCGCGTTTCGACGAGGAGGCCAACATCCGCTGGGCGCGCGACCTCGAGCGCGCCGGCGTGCAGGTCGTGTTCGGGTTCCTCGAGTTGAAGACCCACGCGAAAATGTCGCTGGTGGTGCGGCGCGAGGATGGCAAGCTGCGCAACTACGTGCATCTGGGCACCGGCAACTACCATCCGGTCACCGCGCGCATCTACACCGACCTGTCCTTCTTCACCACCGATCCGACGATCGCCCGCGACGTCGCCCAGCTGTTCAATTTCATCACCGGCTATGCCGAGCCGACCGCCGAAATGCGGCTGGCTATCTCGCCATTCACGCTGCGCAACCGCATCCTGCAGCACATTTCCGACGAAGTCGCGCATGCGCTGGAGGGAAAGCCGGCGCGCATCTGGATGAAGATGAACGCGCTGGTCGACCCGATCATCATCGACGCGCTCTATGATGCCAGCCGCGCCGGGGTCGAGATCGACCTCGTCGTGCGCGGCATATGCTGCCTGCGGCCGCAGGTGCCGGGCCTGTCGGAAAACATCAGGGTCAAGTCGATCGTCGGCCGCTTCCTCGAACACAGCCGTATCTATTGTTTTGGCAATGGCTATGGCCTGCCCTCGGACGAGGCGATCGTCTACATCTCCTCCGCCGACCTGATGCCGCGCAATCTCGACCGTCGCGTCGAGACCATGGTGCCGATCATCAATCCAACTGTGCATGAACAGGTTTTGGGCCAGATCATGCTGGGCAACATCATGGACAATCAGCAAAGTTTCGACGTATTGGCTGATGGAACCTCCCGGCGCGTGGTGCTGGAAGAGGGCGAGGAACCGTTCAACGCGCAGGAATATTTCATGACCAATCCGAGCCTGTCGGGACGGGGTGACGCGCTGAAGTCGCATGCGCCCAAGCGCATTGCGCAGTTCAAGCGCCGCAAGAAGAACGCTGCAGCGTCCGCCTGATGCTGTCTGATTCCCAGGGCCGGCTGCAGGACCGCCGACCGCTATCCATCATCGACATCGGGTCGAATTCGATTCGCCTCGTCGTCTATGAAGGGCTGGCGCGCTCGCCGACCATGCTGTTCAACGAAAAGATGCTCGCCGGTCTTGGCCGCGGCATCGTTTCGACCGGAAAGCTCGACCCCGAGGCGGTGACCCGCTCGATGGAAGAGTTCCGCCGCTTTCGCGCGCTGTCCGATCAGGCTGGCGCCGAGCATATTTATGTCCTGGCCACCGCCGCGGCGCGCGAGGCGATCAACGGTCCGGATTTCATCCATCGCGCCGAAGAGGTCCTCAAGACCGAGATCCGCGTGATCAGCGGGCGCCAGGAGGCCTATTATTCGGCCCTCGGCGTCATCTCCGGTTTCCACCCGGCCAATGGCATCGCCGGCGATCTGGGCGGCGGCAGTCTCGAACTGGTCGACGTCAATGGCGAGGCGATCGGCGACGGCATCACGCTGCCGCTCGGTGGCCTGCGCCTGCAGGACATGGCGAAGAACTCGCTTGCCCAGGCACAGAAGATCGCGCGCGACGAACTGGCGCGCGCCAAGCTGTTGAAAGGCGGGCAGGGCCGGCCCTTCTACGCCGTCGGCGGCACCTGGCGAAACCTCGCCCGCCTGCACATGGAGATGACCAACTACCCGCTTGGCGTCATGCACCACTACGAGATGTCGGCCGACAGCGCGACGAATTTTCTCAAACAGGTGGCCAAAGCCGAGATCGAGAAGGTCAAGGGGATCGAGGGCGTCTCGAAGAACCGCCGCTCGCTGCTGCCCTATGGCGCCATAGTGCTGCAGGAGATCATGGCGGCGATGCAGCCGTCGAAGATCATCGTCTCGGCGCTCGGCGTGCGCGAAGGTTTTCTCTATTCGCTGCTCGACGAGGCCGAGCAGAAGGCCGATCCGTTGATCTCGGCGTCCGAGGAACTCGCCCGTTTGCGCTCGCGCTCGGTCACCCATGCGCATGAATTGGTCGACTGGACTGCCAAATCCTTCGCCGCCTTCGGTATCGACGAGACCGAGGACGAGGCGCGCTACCGCCACGCCGCCGCATTGCTGGCCGACATCGGCTGGCGCGCGCACCCGGAATATCGCGGCAGGCAATCGCTCAACATCATCGCGCACGCCTCTTTCTTCGGCGTCGACCATCCCGGCCGTGCCTTCCTGGCTTTGGCCAACGCCTATCGTCACGACGGCATCTTCAACGAATCCATCGCACCTGAAATCAAGGCGCTGGCTACGCCGCGCTATCTCGAGCGGGCTCGCGTGCTGGCGGCGATGATGCGGGTGGTCTACCTGCTGACGGCCTCGATGCCCGGCATCATGCCCAGGCTGAAATGGGAGCAACGCGCCAACGGCGTGCTGGCGCTGGTGCTGCCGGCATCGCTCTCAGATCTCTACGGCGAGCGGCCGGCCGGCCGCCTAGCGCAGCTGGCGCGGATCACCAACCGCAGGCTCGTGCTGGCCGTGGAGGGTGGACCGAGCGTGTCGGTCAAATAGGGCGTTCTGCTGACCGAGGCTCAGGTTACGTCCGCACCGATAGCGAAACCGCGACCGTCGGCCGACCAAGCGCCGGCACCGGCTATCGCCAGCGCCAGGAAGCCGCCTGATATGGCAATGTCCTTCATCAGCATCTGCTGGTGAAGGAAGGCGAGTGTCGCATCGCCGGCCCCTTGGCCGTGATGGCCGATGAAGCCGGCAACGACGCAGAAGGCCGCCAAGAGCAGCGCCACGATCCGGGTCTGAAAGCCGATGAGGATCAGCAAGCCGACGACCAACTCGAACAGGCCCGTGCCCCAGGCGGCGAGCGTCGGCAGCGGCAGGCCGAGGCCGGCAAAATAATCGGATGTGCCGGCAATGTTGGCGAGCGCCTGGAAGCCGGATGGTACGAACAGCACGGCAAACAGCAGTCGCGAAACCAGAAGCAATGCATCGCGGGTCATGGCCACCTCCCTTGCCGGCGCCCTTTTGGGCTCGAGCCGGCTGCCTCGAAGTCTACGCCTGTGAGGCCTCCGCCGAAACCGGACCGGCTATTCCGGACAACGAAAAAGCGGCGCGGGAAATTCCGCGCCGCGGCGGGCGCG
>NZ_VFTA01000025.1:0-90373 GCF_007003935.1 Mesorhizobium sp. WSM4310 | reverse complement strand
CGGCCGGACAAGTCCGGCCGCGACGCGGGCAAAGGTGGTTTTTCCAGCGCCATTCTGACCGACCACGGCGTGAATCTTGCCCTGTTCGAAAGCAATGCCCACACCCGAAAGGGCCATGACGCTGCCATAGGCCACGGTAACGTCACGGCATTCGAGTGCGGGATTGTCCATCGGGGTCATCGATCCAGGTTCGCCTGTCAGCCAACAGGCTCAAAGCGTGGTGTTGAAGGGCACGACGATGGAACCGTCGAGAATGCCGGCCTTGGTCTTCTCGATCTCAGCCCAGATTTCCTTGGATTTGGCAACCCGATCCGCCGGGCCCTGCTCGGCATAGAGCGGCGACAGCTCGAATTCGACCACGCCGGTGCCCAGACCGGTGGCGACATGCTTGCCGCCAGCCCATTCCGCGCCAAGCGCCTTGCCGACCTCGATGTAGAGCGACTGGCCGAAGTCGAGGCTGACGATGCCGACGATCGACTTCGGACCGAGTGGATACTGCGCCCGCGCAAGGGTGGAGAGCATGCGCCCCGCGCCCTCATTGGCGGCGGCAATGATGCCGCCATCGGTGGCCGCAGAGTCGGTCTGGATGTAGTCGATGCCGTCGTTGAACATCTGGGTGGCGATTTCCTGGCCCTTGGCGGGGTCCTGGAACGAACCGGCAAAGGCGGCAGTCACGGTTAGGTCCGGATTGACCGAAAGAGCGCCGGCCTTCAGCGCATTGAAATCGGCGTTGAGCGGGGGAATGGAGATGCCGCCGATATAGCCGATCTTGCCGCTCTTGGTCATGCGCGCGGCGAACACACCCGACAGATAGCACCCGAGATAATAGTCATAGGATACGGTCACAACATTGGGCAGCGGCGGCTCGATAGCGTCGCCGAACAGCTGGATCCATTTGGTTTTGGGATAGGACGGCGCCAGCGCCTTGAACGGCTCGCCAACCTCGTTGAAGGTCGAGACGATGACCGATGCGCCGGCATCGGCCAGCGTGCGAAAGATGGTTTCGTAGGTCGCCGGATCCTGGGCGTAGACGACGCGCGCCTGAACTCCCTTTTCCTGCGCCAGCTGGTTGATCTTGGCGATCATGGAATCGACCGCGCTCTGGTCGCCCGCTGCCTGGGTGTGCACCAGCGCGATGAATCCGTCAGCCGCATATGCCACCTTGGACAGCGCACCGCTTACGGCGGCAAGCGCTGCCGCGCTGGCGCCGGCCTTGATGAAGCTGCGGCGGTTCAATCCCGCGGCGAGGATCGCCCGGTCGTCAAAATTGCTCGTCATGACAGTCTTCCCTTTTTTGGCGTCCGCGTTTCCGGCTCGCCGTTCCCTTGAAAGTTCTGGTGCCACCTTCTTGAGGCGGCATCCGATGCCTCATCCGTCCCCGGTCACGCTCGTGTTCGCCATCAGACACCGGGGGAAAACGGTGCCGGATTCATGATCATCACGTCCTGGGACTGGATGGCGTTCAGCGCCCAGACTTCGCCGATGAATTTCTGCCAGTCGGGGTCTGCATACATGGCGGCGCGGCGCGCCTCGCGATCGGCGAGGCCGTCGTAGCCCCACATCAGAACCGTCGTATGAAGATGCCCGATCTCGGAAACGTAGAGCCCGAGGAAACGGTTGAGGTGCTTCTTTTGCACAGGGAGGCCCTCGGCCTCGTATTTCTGCATCCACGAATCGACCGTGCCGGGCCGGAATGTGTAGGTGCGGTGTTCGACAATCATGGCGTTCCTTGTCCCGTCAGGCAGCGTTCAGGATGAACTCGGCACATTTTTCACCGATCATGATCGCTGGCGCATTGGTGTTGCCGCTGGAAATGACCGGCATGATCGAAGCGTCGGCGACGCGCAGGCCGTCGATGCCATGGACCTTGAGACGCGCGTCGACGACGGCGCGCTCATCGTTGCCCATCTTACATGTGCCGACCGGATGGAATGTCGTCATGGCGGTCGCCTTCAGCCATTCGACAAGATCGGCGTCGGTCTCGACCTGAGGACCGGGCGCGAGCTCGCGTCCGCGATAGGCGTCGAAGGCGGGTTGGTTGATGATCTCTCGCGTCAGCCGAATGCCGGCGATCATGGTCTGACGATCAAACTCGGTTTCGAGATAATTGGCCTGGATTCTGGGCGGCACCTTGGGATCGGCGGATGCCAGCGTGATGGCGCCCCGGCTCTCCGGGTTGACAGGCCCTACCCGCAGCGTGAAGCCGTGATTGGCTTCGACAGCCGCGCGCTTGAACGGACTGGGAAAGTGCAGGTTGGCGGTCTTTTCCAGAGCTGGCATGAAATGCAGCTGGATGTCGGGCGCAACCAGATCCGACCGCGATTTGATGAACGCGCCTGCCTCATAGGGGAATGTCGTGGTGATGCCGCGGCCGAACAACATGCCTTCGACCAGCGACCAGGTCAGCCTGTCGACACGCAGGTCGCTGAACAGCGTGATTGGCTGGGTGCATTCGTAGGACAACACGCAATCGACATGATCCTGCAGGTTCTTGCCGACGCCGGGCAGATTGTGAATGGCCTTGATGCCATGCTCTGCGAGCTCGTCGGCAGGCCCGATACCCGACAGCAAAAGGATTTGCGGTGAGTTCACCGCGCCGGCGCTAACCACGACTTCGCGTTCGGCATGAGCGGTACGTAGCGTACCGTTATGGGAGAATTCGACACCGGCGGCTCTGCCGTTGGCGAGGACGATCCGCTGGGTCAGCGCTTTGGTCAGGACGGTCAGGTTCTTGCGTCCGGCGATCGGGCGCAGGAACGCATACGAGGTCGACCAGCGCTTGCCGTCCTTGATGGTGAAGTCGAATTTGCCGAAGCCTTCCTGTTCGTCGCCGTTGAAGTCGTCGTTCATCGGATAGCCGGCTTGCGCGCCCGCTGCCGAGAACACGTCGAGCAGCGGGTTCCAGCCGCGCGCCCGGCAGACGGTCAGCTCACCCCCGGTGCCATGCGGGGCATCCTTGCGCTGAATGTGTCCTTCCGACCTGCGGAAGGCCGGCAGCACATCTTCGTAGGACCAACCGGGCAGCCCCATTTGCGCCCAGCGGTCGTAGTCGTGGCGGTTGCCGCGCACATAGATCATGCCGTTGATGGTGGACGAGCCGCCCAATGCCTTGCCGCGCGGCCAATAGAGCGAGCGGTTGTTGAGAAAGGGTTCCGGCTCGGTGTGATAATGCCAGTTGTAGATGCCGGACTGGAACAGCTTGCCCATCAGCATGGGCAGTCGGAACAGTGGATTGGAATCCCGACCGCCCGCTTCCAGCAACAGCACCTTGTGATCGGGGTTGGCGGACAGCCGGTTGGCCAGAACACAACCGGCCGAGCCGGCGCCGACGATGATGAAATCGTAGGTCTCTGTTGCAGACATATGTCACCATGCGACGGGCTTGGCGCCCATCGCCTCCAGATACCGGTTGCAAAGCAGGAATGGGTTTTCGAGCGTCAGAACCGCATCGGCGCGCGCCGGATGGTCGCGCAGAATGCAGCCGGTCAGTGGGCCCTGGCCTTCGATGATGCCCGCCAAAGCAAGCGTCTGCGCGGCAGCGTCGCCAAAGCCGATGAAGATGACGGGAGCGCCACGGCCAGCGAGCTGGTGCAGCACCGCGAGTATCAGCGGACGCCACAAGGGCAGATGACCGCTCGACTGGTGCGGGTCGATCTCGACTTTGAAGCGAGACAGCGTCAGCGACGCGTTGAGAAGCAAAACGCCGTCGTCGACCCATCGCTGCGCCAGCACGTCGCCGCTCTCGAGATCGACCTGGCCGTCCTCGATGGCGGCCAGCGTCGCCGGCCAATCGGCGAAGGACCGGGCATAGGCGAGATTGCCGGTGCGCGCCGCGACGATCTGCTGGGTGAAGGCGCGAATGCTCTTGGAGAACATCTTGTCGAGCTCGCGCCAGGCAGCGACATTGCCGGCCTCGAAGGCACGGCCGGTGGAAAAACCGGGCTCCGGATAAGGGTCTTGGCCAAGAATGACGCAACGCACATCCTCCGGCGCAATGCCGTCGAAGGCGCGTAGCATGTGCGCGCCCTTGGGCGCGCCAGGATAAGTCTTATCGCGCCGCGACGGGAAGATCGGCTCCCAAGGCTCAAGCTCAAGCATCGGGTCGATGGCATCGAAATCCAGCGACACGGCACCAAGGGCGGCCCGCCAGGCCGGTGCGATGTCGTCGTGCCAACCCGCCAAGGTTTCAATCATCGCAGACCTGAGTTGAACCGGCATCGCGGCGACGCCCTCCCCTTTAACTTCCCAACGATCGGGACGTTACGAAGAACCTGACCAAAATGTCAACTTCAAAAATTACAAAACCTGACCATATCGTCAGTTTTTTGAAACCATGCCACTATCGCTTGGGCCGATTTTCGAAGGGTGCTATAGAGCCCGGACAAGTACAGGCAGGGGGCGGAGCGAATATGGCGGGACAGAAAGCGGCACGCCCGGGCGGCAAGAACCCCGAAGACAGGGTTGGCGCCAGGAACCGGGAGAAGATTCTGCGCGCGGCGGTCGACGTGTTCGCGCGAAAGGGCCTCGACGGGACGCGCATCCAGGAAATAGCTGACCATTGCGGGCTGCCCAAGGCCAATGTCTACTACTACTTTTCGACCAAGCAGGAAATCTACACCCACGTGATCGAGCATCTGCTGACGGGGTGGGACAAGGCCTTCGAGCACATCACGCCTGATCGCGACCCGCGCGAGGCGATTGCCGTCTATGTCCGCGCCAAGCTCGACTATTCACGCAAGCATGCAGCCGAGTCGCGTTTCTTCGCCAACGAAATGCTGCGAGGTGCCCACTTCCTGAGCAAGCAGCAAAAGCTGCACATGCAGCGGGTCACGCGCGAGCGGTCTGCCGTCGTCGAGGGCTGGGTGCGCGACGGCAAGATGGCGCCCGTCGATGCCCGGCATTTTTTCATCATGCTGTGGGCGGCGACGCAGTTCTACGGCGATTTCGAACCGTTGGCAGCCAATGCGCTCGAAAAGAGCAAACTGGCCAAGGCCGACTACGACGCAGCGGCCGCCGCCATCACGACTATCGTCCTCGACGGGTGCGGCGTCTCAGCTTGACAGCATCGAAATGCTTCTTGCGGCCCTGGACAATGGCGACAGCGCCGCCGCGCGCACGGCGATTGTCTGCGCCATTGCAGATGCGGCCGCCCGAATAAAGTTGCATGGCGGATTGGCGAAAAGTCCTGTTTGAATACATGGTGCTTGCCGGAATTGCATTGCGGATCATACATTGCGCCACGGAAGTTTGGCCACGGGAAGATGAGCTGTCGGCGAATACCCAGGCCCTCAGAGATCGAAGTTGGTCGGCATCATCACCACGTCGCGGATCGTCATGCCGCGCGGTCGCGTCAGCATGAAGGTGATCACATTCGCCACTTCGCCTGCTTCCAGCAGGCTGCCCGACTCCCTGGCTTCCTTCAGCTTCTCTGGTGGCCAGTCCGCTAGCAGTGCGCTGATCACAGGTCCGGGGGAGATCGAGCCGACCCGAATACCGTGCTTGAACACCTGACGTCGAACCGTCTGCACAAAGCAGTTGATCGCCCACTTGGACGATGCATAGACCGGCTCCCATGGCGTCGGGAAGTGGGCTGCCAAAGAACTCGTAACGATGATGTCGCCCGTTCTACGGTCGATCATGTGAGGCAGCACGTCGTGCACATTCTTCATCACGACATTAACGTTCAGGTTCAGCATGCGGTCGATGGCACCTGTGTCGGAGTCGACCAGGTCACCACCCACATAGGTCCCCGCATTGGCATGAAAGATGTCGAGTCGACCTGCGGTTTCCAGAACGCGTGGCATCAGCGTCGCACAGTCCTTCGGGTCGAGGAGGTCGATGACAAGCGGGATGACCGCCTCCCCGTGTTTGGCCTGGTAAGCCTCGAGGGCAACCTTATCGCGATCGATCATCACGACGCGCGCGCCCTCACCCAACATTGCTTCGGTGCTCGCCAGCCCGATACCCGAGGCAGCCCCCGTGACCGCGGCAATCTTTGCTTCCAACTCTCTCGCCATGAAATCTCGTTCTATCTGAAACGCTGGAACCATAGCATGAATCTCTCATCCCTTAGGATTACGCCGGCACCTAATTGATCCCGAAGCCCGTATCGACCGGTATCGAGATGCCGTTCACCATGGCGGCACGCTCGGAGAGCAGGAAGAGCACAACCTCCGCGACCTCCTCGGTCTCGATGAAGCGCCCCAACGGCATGCGCGCCGGTCCGGCCTTCTCGGGGTCGCCCTACGCCTCCCTCGCCAGCCCATGCCTTTCTCGAAATTCAGGACGTTGTTGGGGCAATGGTCGCTTTCTCGGGACGCCTGGCATCGGCTTTACCGTTAGCTCCCGCAACCGTTTCACACGATGACGCCGATCCGATATGCCTTCAGGCGAGAATGTGCGAGCGGCAGAGCAGCTAAAGGCAGCCGGTGTCCTGGCCAAGGTTGAGCCTCGAGCCATCAGGTTTCAAACAGCGGTCTCGCCGAGGAGGCCAGGTTCATAAATGAGGCGCTGCCCTGACCGTCCCAGCCGTCCAATCCGGCGATGCCAGCCGAGGACTAAAAGTACGGTCATCGACACGATACTCTGGGGCCGTTTTCTATTTCTATTTCAAAGCGTTAGATATCAAATAAGTACCGCGGCAACTGTAGTGCGAGTGACGGTACTTTCTTATGGGCGTGTCTCAGCGCGAAAAGTACCGTCAATAGTACCGTCGGATTCCAACCGCAGCGCTGACTGACAACACAGCCATGGTTGGCACAGAGGCATAAAAATCAGTGACCTAAGAGAGCGATGGCTTCAGTTGATGATGCAAGACCGACAGTCAACAAGACCGCAGATAACACTATCCTTTTCACGCCGTTTCGCCGAATTTCGCAGGTCTTTTCCTATTCCCACTCGATCGTGCCAGGCGGCTTCGACGTCACGTCGTAGACAACGCGGTTGATGCCGCGGACCTCGTTGATGATGCGCGTGGCGGCGGCGCCCAGGAAGGCCATGTCGTAGTGGTAGAAATCCGCCGTCATTCCGTCGACCGAGGTGACGGCGCGCAGCGCGCAGACGAACTCGTAGGTGCGGCCATCGCCCATCACACCGACGGTCTGCACCGGCAAGAGCACGGCGAAGGCCTGCCAGATGGCGTCGTAGAGCCCGGCCTTTCGGATCTCGTCGAGATAGATGGCGTCGGCCTCGCGCAGGATTTCCAGTTTCTCGCGGGTGATGCCGCCCGGGCAGCGGATGGCAAGGCCAGGACCGGGGAACGGGTGGCGGCCGATGAAGCTTTCGGGCAGGCCGAGCTCCTTGCCCAGCGCCCGCACCTCGTCCTTGAACAGTTCGCGCAGCGGCTCGACCAGTTGCATGTTCATGCGCTCGGGCAGGCCGCCGACATTGTGGTGCGACTTGATGGTCACCGACGGGCCGCCGGTGAAGGAGACGCTTTCGATGACGTCGGGATAAAGTGTGCCCTGTGCCAGGAAGTCGGCGCCGCCGAGCTTTTTGGCCTCTTCCTCGAACACCTCGATGAACAGCCGGCCGATGGTCTTACGCTTCTTCTCGGGGTCAACCTCGCCTTCCAGCGCCGAGATGAATTTTTCCGAGGCATCGACCAGGATCAGCGGCAGATTGTAATGCTGACGGAACATCGCCACCACGCCCGCCGCCTCATCCTTGCGCATCAGGCCATGGTCGACGAGGATGCAGGTGAGCTGGTCGCCGACCGCCTCGTGGATCAGCAGCGCCGCGACGGAGGAATCCACACCGCCCGACAGCGCGCAGATGACCTTGCCCTTGCCGACCTGCTTGCGGATCGCCTCGACCGCGTGTTCGCGGTAGGCGCGCATCGTCCAGTCGCCCTCGATGCCGGCGATGTTGTGGACGAAATTACGGAGCAGCCTGGCGCCATCGGGCGTGTGCACCACTTCGGGGTGGAACATGATGCCGTACATTTTGCGCTCGACATTGCCGAAAATGGCGAAAGGCGAGCTTTCCGACTTGCCGAACACCTGAAAACCCGGCGGCAAGGCGATGACGCGGTCGCCATGGCTCATCCACACCTGGTGGCGCTGGCCGGTCGCCCACAGCCCCTCGAACAGCGGGCTGTCCTGCTCGATCTCGACGAAAGCGCGTCCGAACTCGCGATGGTTGGAGCTTTCGGCGACACCGCCCATCTGCACGCACATGGCCATCTGGCCGTAGCAGATGCCGAGCACCGGCACCCCGGCATCGAAGACGATCTGCGGCGCGCGCGGGCTGCCGATATCCGACGTCGAAGCCGGGCCGCCCGACAGGATGACGGCTTTGGGATTGATGCGCTTGAACGCGGCTTCGGCCGATTGGAACGGCACGATCTCGGAAAACACGCCGGCCTCACGGATGCGGCGGGCAATGAGCTGCGTAAACTGGCTGCCGAAATCGACAATCAGGACGGTGTCGGGATGATTGGCTGTTTTCATGGCGAGCGTTTAGAGAAAGAAATGAGTCGACGCAATGGGTTGCGTAGCCTGACTTTCAGACAGGTCTGGCCTGGTCGTTGGATGGAGCGGTTCGCAGCAGACCCGAGCCGATCGCCTGTTCGAGGCGCATGACGGCGTCGGCCAGCCTTTCGTCGATGACGTGGAGATATTCGGTCCAGTCGCCGACATGCCTGAGATCGGCAGCGCCGTCGGAAATACCGCGCAGGCCGATCAGGGGCACATCGAAGAGCTGGCAGGCGCGCAGGCAGGCGAAGGTCTCCATGTCGACCATGTCGGCCGCGATTGCATCATAGGCAGCGCCGGTGATGATGGCGCCGCCGGTCGACAGTGTGGCTTGCCTGATTTCAGGAATACGAAACGGCAGCGGCACGGTGACCGGCAGATCGAGAAAAGGGGTCGCGCCCTTTTCGAAGCCCAAGGGCGAGGCGTCGATGTCGCGATAGCTGACGGAGACGGCCTGATAGATTTCTGTCTGCTCCAGCGTCCGGCTGCCGGCTGAGCCGAGCGAGACGACAAGGTCCGGCAAAGCCTTCTGCGACTTCAGCCAGGACAGTTCCGCGCCCAGCCGGGCGGCTGCCTCGACCGGACCGACGCCCGTCATCAGCGGTGTGAACAGTTTTTGCAGATGCGGACCATATTCGGCCTGCGCCGCCATGACGAAGAGGACGTCCTTGCCGCCAATTCGCGTAACGTTGGCCATCACCCCGCTATCCCATCACGCCCAACCACCGTCATCATAGTTCCGGTCATGGTGGCGATCAGCTTGGCCTCACCGTCGGCGGCGAATGCATAGGCCTGGCCGTCGGCGACGATGATGGTGCGGCCGGGTTTGGTTACCGAGCCGCGGAACAGGAAGCGTTCGCCCCTGCCCGGCGCCAGAAGATTGACCTTGAACTCTATGGTCAGCACGCCGGAGTTTTCCGGCATCAGCGAGAAGGCAGCATAGCCGCAGGCCGAGTCCAGCGCCGTCGAAATCACCCCGGCGTGCAGGAAACCATGCTGCTGGGTGAGCGCCGCCGAATAGGGCATCTCGATCTCGATAATGCCGGGCGTCACCAGCGTCAGTTCGGCGCCGATCGTCGCCATCGCCTGCTGGCGCGCGAAGGACGCCCTGACGCGATCCTCATAGTCCGGGGCCGGTACGATCTTTGCTGCCATCGCAATTGCCTTCGTTTGTCTGGCAAAGCTTATTGCAGAGGGATGGGCAGCAGGCAATCTCAATTGCTGCACTGCAACAATTCGTCCCGTCGGCCGTCATGGGTTGAGTGGCCGGGGATCCGGCTGGCTCAGTTGGTCCGGCGCAGCGCGCAGAAATAAAACCCGTCCGTGCCGCTCAGCAACGGCGACAGTGAGATCTCGCCGGCGGAACCGATCCGCGCGGCCGCCTCGTGGCCGGGGAAATGGCTCTCCCAAAGTGCGCGGTGGTCAATCGGAACAAAACGGCTGTTGCGCTCGCGGAACGCGGCGATCTGCTCGCCATTCTCCTCGGAGAATACCGAGCAGGTGATGTAGACCAGCAGGCCGCCGGGTTTGACATAGGCTCGTGCGGCATCGAGGATCGCCGACTGCTCGCCCTTGCGGGCATCGAGCTGCCTTTGCGTCAGCCGCCATTTGGCGTCGGGGCGCCGGCGCCAGGTGCCGCTGCCGGTGCATGGCGCGTCGACCAGCACGATGTCCATGTGACCAGCAAGCGGAGCGAGCTCGGCCGGCTTGGTGACGACCTGCACGTTGCGGTTTTCCGAGCGGCGGATGCGGTCGAAGATTGGCGCAAGGCGCGCTTTTTCGGCATCATGGGCAAAGATCTGGCCGCGATTGTCCATCGCAGCCGACAGCGCCAATGTCTTGCCGCCGGCGCCGGCACAGAAGTCGAGCACCTGCATGCCGGCCTCGGCGCCGGCAAGTGTTGCCGCTATTTGCGAGCCCTCGTCCTGGACCTCGAACCAGCCTTTCTGGAAGGCGGGCTCGGCCTGCACGTTCGGGTGCCTGCCGTCGCCGTCGATGGGCGGAATGCGGATGCCGAGCGGTGCGATCCGCGCGGCCTGCGCCCCTGTATCGGCCAGTTCCTTGAGCACCCTGGCGCGATCGGCCTGCAGCGTGTTGACCCTTATGTCGAGCGGCGGGCGGGTCGCCAGCGCCGCGCCCTCCCCGACCCACACCTCGCCAAAAGCCCGTTCGAAAAGCGGTTCACACCAATCTGGTATGTCGGCACGCACCGCGGGCGGCGCGTCGGCAAGCCGGCGACCGGCAATCGTCTGCAGCTCGGTGGCACTGAGCAGCGGCGGCGCGAACTTGTCGCCGTCGAGCGCGTCGTTGAGCGACTGCGCCGTCTGGCCCCATTCGAGCAGCAACGCGCCGAAGCCGACTGCGCGCGGCGTGTCTTCGCCGAGCAGCCAGCCGGCGGAACGTTTGTGGCGTAGCGCGTCGTAGACGATGTTGCCGATCGCCGCGCGATCACCGCCACCGGCGAAGCGGTGTGACAGGCCCCAATCCTTCAGCGCATCAGCCACCGGCCGGTGACGCCGGCCAATGTCCTCCAGCACTTCGATGGCCGCAGCCAGCCGTCCGCCCAGTCGCATTGATCATTCCATCAAATCGAGATTTATCGCCTGCTCTTAGAGCCTTTCGCGTTCGGATTGAACCCCGCTCCGCCACGCGACGAAGTGGCCGCCTGAAATCTGTCCGATCGATAAATATTGCGGGCCGGCAACAGCAGATCGATCAATAGATGCAAGGTCTCTAATGTTCGCAACTGGCGACTGCAAGCACGGCAGGTGGCGCAACTGCTCTGCTTTCCAAGTTTTTCCGTTGGGAATACTCTTCACACCATGATTCGCGGCGCGGAAAACGCGAACCGGCGGATCGCTACGAGGAGAGGGCAATGAAAACTTATCTGGCGGAAGTTCTAGGCACATTTCTGTTGGTGTTCATCGGCACGGCGTCGGTGGTGACGGGCGGCTTCGGCGGCGCGCTGCCGCTCGGCCAGGAAGGCATCGGTCTGGCATTCGGCATCGGTCTCATCGCCGCGGCCTATGCGATCGGCCCGATTTCGGGCGCGCATCTCAATCCGGCGGTGACGCTCGGCGTCTTCCTCGCCGGCCGGCTGCCGGCCAAGGACGTCATCCCCTACTGGATCGCGCAGATCATCGGCGCCATCCTGGCTTCGCTGGCACTGTGGATCATCGTTTCCGGCCAGGCCGGCGGCCACACAGGCGGCTTCGGCGCCAATGGCTGGGACGAGACGAAATGGGGCATGAGCTCGGCGTTCCTGTGGGAGCTGATCGGCACCTTCACCTTCGTCACGGTGATCCTCGGCGTTACCGCTGAAAAGCACTCGACGGCTTTTGCCGGTCTGGTCATCGGCCTGACGCTGGCGGGCATTCACTTCGCCATGATCCCGGTCACCGGCACCTCGGTCAATCCGGCCCGCTCCATCGGCCCGGCGCTGTTCACCGGCGGTGCGGCGCTCAGCCAGCTCTGGCTGTTCATCGTCGCCCCGCTGATCGGCGGCGCCATCGCCGGTGTCGTCGCCAAGGCACGCATCTTCGAGAAGGATTGATCCCGAAAGCCGGATGCAAAAGGCGCGGGCCACGGCCGGCGCCTTTTTTGTTGGATAGAGCTTGTCTGGATCAGCCGGCGATGTCGAAGCGGTCGGCGTTCATCACCTTGGTCCAGGCCACGACGAAGTCCTTCGCGAACTTCGCCTTGGCGTCCGCCGTTGCATAGACTTCGGCGAGCGCGCGCAGCTGCGAGTGCGAGCCGAAGATCAGGTCGGCACGAGTGCCAGTCCACTTCACTTCACCGGTCTTGCGGTCGCGGCCTTCGAACACGTCCTTGGCGTCCGATGTCGCCTTCCACTCCGTGCCCATGTCGAGCAGGTTGACGAAGAAGTCGTTGCTCAGCGTTTCCGGCTGTTTGGTGAACACGCCGTGCTTCGACTGCCCGGCATTGGCGCCGAGAACACGCAGGCCGCCGACGAGGACCGTCATTTCTGGCGCGGTCAGCGTCAGCAGTTGCGCCCGGTCGACCAGCGCTTCCTCGACGGTCAGCCGCTGCTTGCCGCTTACATAGTTGCGGAAGCCGTCGACAATCGGCTCCAGCGGCGCGAAGGAGTGGATGTCGGTCTGCTCCTGCGAGGCGTCCATGCGGCCGGGCCAGAAGGGAACGTCGACGCTGTGGCCGGCGGCCTTCGCGGCCTTCTCGATCGCTGCGTTGCCGCCGAGAACGATCAGGTCGGCAAGCGAGACTTTCTTGCTGCCGGTCTGCGCGGCGTTGAAGTCCTTGGCGATCGTCTGGAGCTTGTCGAGCACCTTGGCGAGTTCGGCTGGCTGGTTGACGGCCCAGTCCTTCTGGGGGCTGAGGCGAATGCGCGCGCCATTGGCGCCGCCGCGCTTGTCGGAACCACGGAAGGTCGAGGCCGACGCCCACGCCGTCGAGACCAGCTGCGACACCGACAGGCCCGAAGCCAGGATCTTCGCCTTGAGCGCTTCGGCATCCTGCTCGTCGATCAGCACATGATCGACCGCCGGGATGATGTCCTGCCAGGGCAGCTCTTCCTTCGGAACCAACGGGCCGAGATAACGGGCGACCGGGCCCATATCGCGGTGGGTGAGCTTGTACCAGGCGCGGGCGAAGGCGTCGGCGAACTGATCCGGATTCTCGTGGAAGCGCTTCGAGATCGTTGCGTAGGAGGGATCGAAACGCAACGCGAGGTCGGTGGTCAGCATGGAGGGTGCGTGGCGCTTGGCCGAATTGTGCGCGTCCGGCACCGTGCCGGCGCCGGCACCGCCCTTCGGCGTCCACTGATGCGCGCCCGCCGGGCTTTTGGTCAGCTCCCAGTCGAAGCCGAACAGATTGTCGAAGAAGTTGCTGCTCCATTTGGTCGGCGTCGTCGTCCAGATGACTTCCAGACCACTGCCGATGGAGTCACCGCCCTTGCCGGTGCCGAATTTGCTCGCCCAGCCGAGGCCCTGCTGCTCGATATCAGCACCTTCCGGCTCGACACCCACCAGGCTCGCATCGCCCGCACCGTGGGTCTTGCCGAACGTATGGCCGCCGGCGATGAGGGCCACGGTTTCCTCATCGTTCATCGCCATGCGCGCAAAGGTGTCCCTGATGTCGCGTGCCGCGGCCAGCGGATCCGGATTGCCGTTCGGCCCTTCCGGATTCACGTAGATCAGCCCCATCTGCACGGCGCCGAGCGGGTTCTGCAGATCGCGGTCGCCGCTGTAGCGCTCGTCGGCCAGCCACTTGCCTTCGGGGCCCCAGTAGACGTCCTGCTCTGGCTCCCAGACATCGGCGCGGCCACCGGCGAAACCGAATGTCTTGAAACCCATCGATTCCAGCGCGACGTTGCCGGTGAGGATCAGCAGATCAGCCCAGGAAATCTTGCGGCCATATTTCTGCTTGATCGGCCACAAGAGCCGGCGGGCCTTGTCGAGGTTGACGTTGTCAGGCCAGCTGTTGAGCGGCGCGAAACGCTGCTGTCCGGCCCCGGCGCCGCCGCGGCCATCGGCGATGCGGTAGGTGCCGGCGCTGTGCCACGCCATGCGGATGAACAGCGGCCCATAGTGGCCGAAATCGGCCGGCCACCATTCCTGCGAATCCGTCATCAGTGCATGCAGATCCTTGATGACGGCGTCGAGGTCGAGGCTTTTGAATTCCTCGGCATAGTCGAACGCCTCACCCATCGGGTCGGACAGCGACGACTGCTGATGCAGGATCTGGACGTTCAGCTGGTTCGGCCACCAGTCACGGTTGGTCCTGCCAACGGCCCCGTGCGCAACCGGGCATTTGCCCGCGCTTTTGTCATCGGTGTTCGCGTCCATCTTCAGTCTCCGATTTTTGCCGAGTTTTGATCTTTGCCAGGATTTTGGGGGGCGGCTCGTCGGCCGCACCATCTTGGAATGATTCCAGACTAGGCCGCATTGGCGATAAAAACAAATTGCCTTTCCTGTTCATTTCGATAGGATTTTCTTATGATCGGATTGACAGTTCGCCAGATGCATTATTTCGACGCGCTGGCGCAGACGCTACATTTCGGACGCGCGGCAAAACTGGCCGGCGTCAGCCAGCCGGCGCTGTCCTCGCAGATCGCGGAGATGGAACAGAGGCTGAACTGCCGGCTGTTCGAACGCGGCGGCAAGTCGGTGCGCATGACCGACGAAGCGATCGCGCTTTTGCCGCGCATCGAACGCATCCTGGCCGACATACGCGACGTCGAAACGACGGCAAGGCGCGGCCGCACCGCCATGGAGGGACGCTTCCGGCTGGGCATCATCCCGACGGTCGCGCCCTATCTCCTGCCGCGCGCTTTGCCCGAACTGAAAAAGCATTTTCCGGCCCTACTGCTCGAATTGCGCGAGGCGGTCACCGCCACGCTGGTCGACGACATCGCATCGCGCAAGCTCGACGCCTTCATCGCGGCGCTTCCGCTCGATCATCCGGGCCTGATCACCGAGGCGCTGTTTTCGGACCGGTTCTTCCTTGCCGTGCCGGCTGGCGACCCGGCCTTCGCCTCGCCGCCGGTTCCGCCCGAAAGCCCGGCGCTGGAAAGGCTTATGCTGCTGGAGGAAGGCCATTGCTTGCGCGAACAGGCGCTTGCCGTCTGCGGCAACGTTCGGCCGGTGGCGATGGCCAGCTACGGCGCCACCAGCCTGACCACGCTGTTGCAGATGGTGGCGCATGGGCTCGGCGTCACGCTGATCCCCGAAATGGCGACCGGCCCCGCCGGCACCATCCCTGACCTCAAGATCGTGCCGTTCCAGGAACCGATGCCGCAGCGCATGATCTGCCTCGCCTGGCGGCGCAACAATGCAAGGCATGGAGAATGCGTCGAACTGGCCAAGATCATCCGCAGCCTCGGCGCGGCGGTGTTGGCCGCGTGACAAATGATCAACCGGACGTCAGAGAACGCGGGACAGAAACTCGCGGGTGCGCGGCGATTTCGGGTCGGCGATCATCTCGCGCGGCGCACCGCGTTCGACGATCACACCGCCATCCATGAAGACGAGCTGATCACCGATCTCGCGGGCAAAGCCGATCTCGTGAGTGACGACGACCATCGTCATGCCGCTCTCGGCCAGATCGCGCATCACCTGCAGCACCTCGCCGACCAGTTCCGGGTCGAGTGCCGATGTCGGCTCGTCGAACAGCAGCACCTTCGGCTTCATCGCCATGGCGCGCGCGATCGCAACACGCTGCTGCTGGCCGCCGGACAGTTCGCGCGGATAGCGGTCGACCTTGTCGGCAAGGCCGACGCGCCTTAGCAGGACTTCCGCTTCGGCCTTGGCCTGGTCGACCGGGACGCGCCGCACCTGCGTCGGCGCTTCGATCAGGTTCTCCATCACCGTCATGTGCGAGAACAGATTGAACGACTGGAACAGCATGCCGATCTCAGCCCGGCGTTGGCACAGGAGATCGTCCTTGACCTCGTAGAGCCTGTCGCCCTGGAGGTCGTAGCCGACGAACTGGCTGTCCACCAACAGGATGCCGCCGCTCAGTTTTTCCAGATGGTTGATGCAACGCAGGAACGTGCTCTTCCCGGATCCCGACGGGCCGATGATGCAGGCCACCGAGCCCTCGGGCACGTCGAAGTCGACACCCTTGAGGACCTCGAGCGAGCTATAGGTTTTGCGCACGCCGCGCGCGAACACCATGGAATCGGCCGGCACGCCGAAGCGGGCGCGATTATCGGACTTCACATCGCTCATCGGGCAATGCCGCGCAGGCTGATCACGTTGCGCAAGGCGCGCATCGTCAGAGGTTCACGGCGCGTGTCGCTACGGCCGAAATGGCGCTCCAGGAAATGCTGCCCAACCGACAGGATGCTGACCACGGCGAGGTACCAGAAGGCGACCACGATCAAGAGCGGGATGGTCTCGAAGGTGCGGGCATAGATGCTTTGCGCGGTGTAGAACAGGTCGTCGACCGCAATGAAGGTCACCAGCGACGTCATCTTCAGGAGGTTGATCGCCTCGTTGCCGGTCGGCGGCAGCACGAAGCGCATGGCTTGCGGCAGGGTGATGCGCTTCAGGATCATGCGGTAGGGCATGCCGAGCGCACTCGCCGCTTCCGCCTGGCCCGACGGCACGGACTTTATGCCGGCGCGGATGATTTCGGCCATGTAGCCGGCCTCGCACAGCGAAAGCGCGACGACCGCGGAGAAGAACGGGGTCATGAAATCATTGGTGCGCACGGAAAACGGCGTGCCCAGAAAGGGCAGAGTGAGCGAGATTTCGCGCACCAGCAGCGACAGGTTGAACCAGAAGATCAGCTGGATCAGCGCCGGGACACCCCGGAAGAACCAGACATAGACCCCCGCGAAGGCGCGCAGCACCGGACTTGGCGACACCCGCATGATGGCGATGACGGTGCCGACCACGATCGCCAGCGCCATGATGATGACGGTGAGCACCAGCGTGTTGCCAAGGCCGCGCATGATCGAGGGATGGAACAGGTAGCCGGCGGCCGTGCCCCAGGCGAAGGCTGGGTTGCTGGCAAAAGCGCGGACGATCAGGAAGGCCAGCAGCAAGGCGAACGCGGTGCCGATCCAGATGCCGTAGCGGCGCTGCGGCACGACGGTCAATCGTGACACGGCGGCGGCAATGCCGGGCTCGACGCCAATCTCGGTCGGGTGGGCCACGCCCATCAATGGTCTCCTGGTTGCTGGCCGGCGCCTGACTTAGGATCAGGCGCCGGGCAATTCCTATTCGGCGCGAAGCGCGTCCATGGTGCCGACGAAATAGGGTTCCTTGATCGCGTAGGCGCCCATGCCGTATCTGTCGAGGATAGCCTTGTAGGTGCCGTTCTTGAACAGTTCGGCAAGCGCGCCCACCATCATGTCGGCGGTCTCCTTGTCGTCCTTGGCAATCGCCATGCCGAGCGGCGCGACCTCGTAAAGCGTCGGCAGCACCAGCAGCTGGCCCTTGCTCGTCACCTCGAAATAGCTCGAAGCGGTGGCATCGTCCATGCGGGCGTCGACGCGATCCGACAGCACGGCCTGGACGATATCGGTCGAGGAGTTGAAGACCGACTTCGCGATGGCCGCCTGGCCCTTGTCGGTACACTCCTTGCTCAGCTTGTCGACAAGGAAGTCCGAGGCGCTGCCGGCCGAGACGCCGATGCGCTTGCCGCAGAGCGGGGTGTCGCCGCTGAAGCTCGCCTTCTTGTCGGGCGATGTCGAGACCGCGAGCCCGGCCTTGAGGAACATGACGAAATCGACCTGCTTCAGCCGCTCGGGCGTCGCCGAGAACGTCTCCCAGGCGATCTTGAAGCGGCCGGCCGCAAGGCCAGGGATCATCGAGGGAAAGGGCGTGCGCTGCACGTCGAGCTTGGCGTCGACGAGCTTGGCCACCTCGCCGGCCAGTTCGATGATGATGCCGGTCTGCTTGCCGTCGGCATCGAGATATTCGAACGGCGCATAGTCCAGCGTGTTGGCGACGGCGAGCGTTCCGCTCTGCTTGACGTCGGTGGATTTCGCAACCTCGGCGGCCTGGGAAACCTCGCCCCAGGCCATGGTCGATATCGCCAGCGCAAGGCCGGTCATTCGCAGATATGCATTCATTGCTGTTCCCCTTTCTTTTGCTTGTTTGCCGTTATGCGCCGGCGGCTTCCGCCGCCTTCTTCTTGCGATAGTGGTAGTTCTTGTCGATGCGCTCCATCAGATAGTCGCCGTAGAGCACCGGCCCGTATTTCGGCTGCGTACCGGCCGGCACGCAGACCGACAGCGCCTCGATCGTCACGTCCATGGACGGATCGAAGAAAAAGGGCTGCGAATAGCGCTCGCGCCCCGACCGGTTGATGACCCGGTGCGGCGTCGAGACGAACTGGTCGTTCGACCAGCGCGCCAGTATGTCGCCGACATTCATCACGAAGGAATCTGGAACGGGAGGTGCCGGAACCCAGTCGCCGGCCTTGTTCTTGACCTCGAGGCCCCCGACATTGTCCTGCGCCAGCAAGGTGATGAAGCCGTAGTCAGTGTGCGGCGCCGAGCCGAAGAGGCCTTCTTCGTGGGGCTGCGTCGGATAGTGCAGCAGCCGCAGGAAGGTCGTCGGCTGCTCGAAATAGCGGTCGAGGCTGTCGGAAGGCAGTCCGAGCGAGAGCGCGATGGCGCGAACCATCTTGCGCGCGAGCGTCCCCATCTCGTCGACATAACGCTCTATCGTCTCCCTGAAACCGGCAAGTGCCGTTTCGTCGGGCCATTGGTTGGGGCCCTGGAGCGGCTTTTCGGCCAAGGCCCTTGGATCGTCGGCGCCGACCTCGTGCATGAAGAAGATCGATTCGCTCTGGTTGGGCTTGCTGACGGTTGCCACCGACGAGGTCACGATGGTCGAGCCGGCAAAGGGCAGATAGCCGCGGAAATTCCTGTCGATTTTCAGCTTCGCCTTTTCCTCTTCGGGCAAGGCAAAGAAGCTTTTGCTGGCTTCGCGCACGGCTTCGACATCGGCGCGCGGAATGGGATGCCCGGTGACATAGAGGAAGCCGATCGTCTCGAGATAGCGGCGCAGCGTCGCCGCCGTTGCCCGGATGGCGCCCTCATCGTCGCCATAGAGCGCCGAGACGTCGAGGATCGGAATTTCGGAAAAATCGCCGCGCTCTTGTGCATCCATTTTCGAACACCCTGTCTTGAACATAAGATACAGTACTGTATTTCTACACATCCGAACGGCCTCATCAATAGGCTTTCGATCGCAAAAGGAAGAGCGCTCAAACATGGCACCACGCAAGATCATCATCGACACCGATCCGGGCCAGGACGACGCCTTCGCCATCCTCTTCGCGCTGGGGTCGCCGGCCGAACTCGACGTGGTCGGCATCACCACGGTCGGCGGCAACGTGCCGCTTGCCCTGACGTCGAAGAATGCGCTCAAGGTGGTGGAGCTTGCCGGGCGGGCCGATGTGCCGGTGCATGCCGGATGCCCGGCGCCGATGGTGCGCAAGCTGATCACTGCCGAATATGTTCACGGCGAAACCGGCCTCGACGGCGCCGATCTTCCCGAACCGGTGACGCCTCTGCAGAGCGAACACGCGGTGAATTATCTCGTGCGCACCATCATGGACGCGCCGGAGGGTGAGTTGACCGTCTGCACGCTGGGGCCAATGACCAATCTCGCAATGGCCATGACCATGGAGCCGAGGATCGTGCCCCGGCTGCGCGAAGTCGTGCTGATGGGCGGCGGCTTCTTCCAGGGCGGCAACGCCACGCCGGCGGCGGAATTCAACATCTTCGTCGATCCGCATGCCGCGCATAAGGTATTCGACAGCGGCGTGCCGGTGACCATGGCTGGCATAGACTGCACCTACACCGCGCTGATGACGCCGGAATGGCTCGACCGACTGCGGGCAACCGGCAGCCGCGCGGCGGTCGAGGCCGCCAATCTGGCCGACTTCTACCGCCAGTACGGCACGCACAAATTCGAAACGCCGGCGCGCCCCATCCATGATGCCTGCGTCACCGGCTATCTGCTGGCGCCGCAAATCTATGAGCAGCGCCAATGCGCGGTGACGGTCGACATCGTCTCGCCGGAGACGATCGGCATGACCGTGGTCGACTGGTGGCATGTCACCGGCCGGCGCAAGAACTGCAATGTCCTGCGACGCATCGACCCGGCGCCGTTCTTCGAGTTGATGCTGGAGCGGATCAGCGCATTGCCCTGAGTTGCGCCGTCCGCGATAGATGGACACTTGATGAGTCGCGAAGCGCATCGAAGCCGACGAATGGTTTGCAGGCGTCGCGCATGGCGATGAAGGTCTTGATCAGATGAAAGCCGAAAGCGCCCCGGCCAGAAGCAAGAGACCGTCCAAAGCCGCCCCGCCTGCGAAAGCGGCGCGGCAGACGCTCAGCCGCGAGGCCTGGATCACGGCCGCGCGCAAGGTGTTGGAGAAGCGCGGCATCGGCGAGGTTAAGATCGATCGCCTGGCGCGCCAGTTCAAGGTGACGCGCGGCAGTTTCTACTTCCACTTCGCCAGCCTTGCCGATCTTCGCGACGGCCTGCTGCAGGAATGGCGAAACACCAATTGCGCGCCGTTCCGGGCCATGCGCGACATGCACGACATAGACGGCCTGCAGTTCTTCACCGACATCGTGCATGTCTGGGTCGATGAAGCGCCGTTCAGCCCGCTGCTTGACCTGGCGGTCCGCGACTGGTCGCGAACGTCGAAGAAGCTGGCGCGGGAGGTCAAGGACATGGACGATCTGCGCATCGCGCTGTTGATCCGCTCCTTCCGCGCCATGGGCTATCCCGAGGACGAAAGCCTGGTGCGGGCGCGCATCACCTACTTCCACCAGATCGGCCAGTACGCGCTGTCCTTCAAGGAGGATCCGGCAGTGCGCAGGAGCTACCAGCCGCTGTTCGGAGAGGTCTTGCTCGGACCGCTGGTGCAGGAGCCAGGCTCGGCGCCGCGGCCGTCGGTGATCCAGAGCGGACGGCGCTAAAGGGCGTGCCAGCGATAATGGGCTGCGGCGCGTCCAGCGGACCTCCGAATATCTACGAAGCAGCCGCCTCGTTGGTAATGGCGCGAGTCGCGTTCTGATGGGGACGTAGCAGAAAATAGAACGCGGCGACGTGCGTGATCATCAGCAGCGGCACGTAGATGACCGGGATCACATAGGTCGCACCCAGCAATCCCGCATGGGCAGGAAGATCGGCCTGGATGGCTTGATAATAATCGACGATGAGGTCGATGGTCCCGACGCCATTGAAGGCAACGACGAATAGCCAGAAAAGCGGGCGTATCCTTACGGCAAACAATGCCAGCATGGCCAACACCCCGGTTGCGAAGTCGCCATAGGCGGCAACGGTGGCGAAGCTGGCGGGCAGGTCGGGGCTGACGACGCCCGGAAGGATGAAGACGAGCCCGAAGAAACGGAAACTGTGCAGGGTGGCAATGGCGCGTTGCGCCGCGACCCCGTCCATCGAGCTCAGCCAGGGCCAGATGTAGGCACCGAAGCACAGCAGCCATGCGACATAGCCGAGAACGAGCTGGATCTGGAAAAGGATTTCCGTCGACATTGTGGTCTCCCGTCAGCTGTTGGCCGGCGCGGCCTCGAACACCGCGGTCAGGATGCCGAGCCGGCCTTGCATGAGATTTCGTCCCAAATTGGCTGCAAGCTCGGCGAAGTCCGGCCCCATCACCACGCCGAGATTTGGCGAAGGCGGCGGACCCGACGCCCGCATCTGTGCGAACCAGGCCTTGGCGGCCTCGGTGTCGTCTTGCCATGCCAGCATACGGAAGCCGGCCGGCTCGATCGCCTCACGCGTCGCATCGATTGTCATGAGGAAACTCGTCGCCGGTGTTCGCGCCCAGGGAAGCGGATAGTGCGGCTGGCCGCCGCCCAACACGACGTCGAAGGTGGCAAACCTGCCGGCTGATTTCAGCACGCGGCGAATCTCGCGATAGAGCCGCCCCCGGTCGAAGATGTTCATCGCCACATGCTGCAGCAGCACGATGTCGAAACGGCCATCATCGAACGGAAGCTCCAGGGCGTGGGCGGTCTGGAACGACAGACGCTCGCCCTGCCCGGTGCGCTCGGTCAGGTAGCGCGCGGCATCCACGAAAGGCTCGCTGAGGTCAACGCCGATAACCTGGCAGCCATAAGTCGCAGCCAGGAAGCGCGCCGGCCCGCCGACGCCCGCGCCAACGTCCAGAACCGACATGCCAGCGGTGATGTCAGCCAATTGGGCAAGCTCGGCGGTGGCCGCAAGCCCACGGGTGTGAAACTGGTCGAGGGTGCCCAGTTGCTGCGGCGTGAGAAGCTGATGCTCCGGGCCGAACTCAGCCAGTACCGTCCTCAACCGTTCAGTCAGGCCGATCGCGCGATAATGGTCGCGCACTCCATCAAGTTCATCGGTCATGGCAAGATACTCCTGTCTCAAGCTCTTACCTAAACCCGCTTCCATCGTTCGACTATCCGGTGTAATCACAACGACCCATGAAGCAGAACTACACAATCCGGCACGGGGCGCTGGAGGGCGTCGAGGTGTTCCTGGCTGTCGCCAGACACCGCAACTTCCGCCGCGCCGCCGCCGATCTAGGCGTGACGCCGTCAGCCATGAGCCAGGCGGTGCGCACGCTGGAGGCCCGCATCGGCGCGGCGCTGTTTGTCCGCACGACACGCAGTGTCGGCCTGACCGAGGCCGGTCAGCGCTTCCTCGACCGTGCCGGCCCCGGCTTCGAGGAGATCGTCGCCGCAGGCGAGGCCGCGCGTGACATCGGCCAGCGGCCGACCGGCCTGCTGCGCCTGTCGGTGCCGCGCGCCGTCGTGCCGTTGATCCTGGAACCGGTGATCGCGTCGTTCTGCCAGGCCTATCCCGAAGTCGAACTGGAGATCGCCGCGAGCGACGAGATGGTCGATCTGGCGACAGGCGGGTTCGATGCCGGCATCCGCCTCGGGCAGTTCATTGCCACCGACATGGTGGCGGTGCGGCTGACGCCGTCCTTCTCGTTCGTGGTCGTGGGCAGTCCCGACTATCTCGATCGCCATGGCCGCCCTGAGCGTATCGACGATTTGCGCCGGCATGCCTGCCTGCGCCTGCGTCGTTCCAACGGCGCCATCGCGCCGTGGACGTTCGCCGACGGCAACGAAGCGATCGAGGCGATGGTCTCAGGTCCGCTGATCGCCCACGACTATCCGACATTGCTCGGGGCCGCCATGCGAGGGATCGGTCTGGCGCAGACGCCGCGACCGGTCGCCGAAGGTCCGATTGCCCAGGGAAAACTCGAGCCCGTGCTGGACACCGTCGCGGCGATGACGCCTGGCGTCTTCCTCTATCACCCCGGCAAGCGCCAGATCCTGCCGAAGCTGCGCGCCTTCATCGATCACCTCAAATCCGCGATCTGAGGCAATCAAGAGTGCCGCCCTCTTGGCGTCATCGGCAGTTCGTTGCGGAAGTGGATGATTGCTCTCTCGATAACCCGGTCGGCAACGGTTTCCCGATCAGCGGGTGCCTCATCCCTGCATCCGGTCGCTTACTTGCACCAAATATTTCATGGTACAAATATCAAAAATACATAAGTAAAAAATACTACAAGATGGACCGTTCCGGTCAAGAACGTCGTTCTTTCCGTGCTGAAGCTTACATTGCATATGAAAAGCGCCAAGACCAAAAGGACCGCATCAGCAGCCGGCAACCCCAGGGTCAGTCCTCTCCCCGTCAGCAGGCTGGCAGCTGCGACTCCCGGTATGGTCAGGCCGATCGTGGCGCAGGCCGAACCCATCGCGACATTCAAACCGCGCTGCAGCTCGTTGTTTAGTGAAGCGCGCACCGCCGAAATGGCCTCCGGCATCAGCACCAGCCCCGCGATCATTGCCCCCACAATGCTGTCAGCCTGGCTCACCTGATAGGCAACGAGGGTATCTTCGACGCTTGCCGCGACCTGCTCGGCGAGCATGACAATTCCGATCAGCCCGGCCATCAGCAGCAGGGCGCTGGCAGAGATGTTCTCGTGAGGGGCAGCGCGCACCGAAACGTCGTGTGGTTGTCCCTGGATAAAGTCTTCCCGGTGCCGGACGGTCTGCGCGAACACGAAGCCTGCATAGAGCAGCACTGAAAGGACGCTGACGAACCCAAGTTGGGCTGCCGAAAACGTGCCGGGATCCGTGGCCTGGGTGTAAGTCGGCAGGATAAGCGTCATCACGGTCAGCGCGATCAGAACAGCCAGATAGGCACTGGTCCCTTGCCGCACGATGGCCTGCTTGCGATGACGCCAGCCGCCAAGCGCGAGGCACATGCCGACAACGCCGGTGGATGTGATCATCACCGTCGAGAAGACGGACTCCCGTGCCAGCGTCGGGTTGTTCTCACCATGCAGCATCATGGAAACGATGATCGATACTTCGATTGCCGTGACGGCAAAGGTCAGCACCAGGGTGCCGTACGGCTCCCCTACCCGACGAGCCACCGCCTCGGCGTGGTCGAGCACCACGAAAATGGTGACGAACATGATCG
Organism: Mesorhizobium sp. WSM4310; assembly: GCF_007003935.1. Lineage (NCBI taxonomy): Bacteria > Pseudomonadati > Pseudomonadota > Alphaproteobacteria > Hyphomicrobiales > Phyllobacteriaceae > Mesorhizobium > Mesorhizobium sp. WSM4310. The sequence goes on along the minus strand of NZ_VFTA01000025.1, from coordinate 65,955 downwards.
CACTCGACAGCGCACCGACAAGGATCCTGGCGTTCAGCGAACCTTGGTCCACCGACAGCCCGCTCGCTCTGACCGCGACAGCCATCACCAAGGCGGCCAGCGGCATCGCATAGGAAGTCATCGATCGTCCGAAACCGCTCATCCAAGCCCCTGCGTGCTTCTGCGAACCGTGGCTGCATTCGCGCACCGACAGATCGAAGCATTCACCCGTTCACGCCGTCTTCTGCGCCACCAGCCCCAGTTCCTCGACCATCGCCTGACGCATCAGGAACTTCTGCGGCTTGCCGGTCACCGTCATTGGCAATTCGGTGCGGAAGCGGATGTGGCGCGGGATCTTGTAGTGCGCGATCTGGCCGGCACAGAAGGTTTTGATCTCCTGCTCGGTGGCGATCTGGCCGGGCTTGAGCACGATCCATGCGCACAGCTCTTCGCCATATTTCTGGTCGGGAATGCCGAAGACCTGCACCTCCCTGACCATGGGATGGCAGTAGAGGAATTCCTCGACCTCTCTGGGATACACGTTCTCGCCGCCGCGGATGACCATGTCCTTGACCCGGCCGACAATATTGCAATAGCCCTCCGCGTCGATGGTGGCGAGGTCGCCGGTGTGCATCCAGCCATCGGCGTCGATCGCCTCGTGGGTCTTTTCGGCGTCGTCCCAATAGCCCTTCATCACGGAATAGCCACGTGTGCAGAGCTCGCCCGGCGCGCCGACCGCGACGGTGGCGCCGTCGGCGTCGATGGCCTTGACCTCGACATGAGGGTGGATGCGCCCGACGGTGGAAACGCGCTTTTCCAGAGGGTCGTCGACGCCGCTCTGGAACGAGACCGGGCTGGTCTCGGTCATGCCGTAGGCGATGGTCACCTCGGACATATGCATCAGCGACACCACCTTCTTCATCACCTCGATCGGGCATGGCGAACCGGCCATGATGCCTGTGCGCAGGCTGGAGAGATCGAAGGTCGCGAAATCCGCATGGTCGAGCATGCCGACGAACATGGTCGGCACGCCATAGAGGCCGGTGCAGCGTTCCTGCGCCACCGCCTTCAGCGTGGCGCCCGGGTCGAAGCCCTCGCCCGGAAACACCATGGTCGCGCCCTTGGTGACGCAGCCCATCGTGCCCATCGACATGCCGAAGCAATGATAGAGCGGCACCGGGATGCAGAGCCGGTCGTCGACGGTGAGCTTGATCGCGGCGGTGACGAAATTGCCGTTGTTGACAATGTTGTGGTGCGTCAGCGTCGCGCCCTTGGGCGCGCCCGTCGTGCCCGAGGTGAACTGGATATTGATGGCGTCGTTCGGCTTCAGCCCCTCGGAAATGCGGTCGAGGCTGTCATGCTCGTCGCGGCCGGCCATGGCCAGCACGTCGGCGAAATTGAACATGCCCGGCGAATTGTCCTCGCCCATGCGGATGACGATCTTCAGATCAGGCAATTTTTGCGCCTTCAGCTTGCCCGGCGTGGCCTTCGCGATCTCCGGCGCCAGCGTCTCGATCATGCCGAGATAGTCCGAGGTCTTGAAACTGGCGGCCGTGACCAAAGCCTTGCAGCCGACCTTGTTCAGCGCATATTCCAGCTCGGTCAGCCGGTAGGCCGGGTTGATGTTGACCAGGACCAGGCCGATGCGGGCGGTGGCGAACTGCGTCACCAGCCATTCCCAGCGGTTGGGCGACCAGATGCCGACGCGTTCGCCCTTTTCGAGACCCAGTGCCAGGAAGCCGGCAGCCAGCGCATCCACCGTGTCGGATAGCTCGCTCCAGGTGAAGCGCTTGTCTTGGCCGACGAAGACGGCGGCATCTTGCGTGGCGTATTTGCTGGCCGTGTCGGAGAAAAGGGCGGGAATGGTCTTATCGAGCAGCGGCACCTTGCGCTCGCCCGAGACGTGCGCCCTGCCGTCGATGGGTGCGATAAAGACGCTGCCGGCGCGCCCAGCGCGGCCGCGCAGATTGGTGGCGTTCTTCAGCTCGTCGAGATTGACCGGCATCGCTGTTTCCTCCCCAGGCCGCGCCGAGTCTATCAGCCCGGCGTGGCAGTGGAAATCCTGTCGATGGTCGAGGAGTTCCGGTCCCTCGGAGCGGTGGTTTGGCTATCCGACCGCCACCGCCATCTTCGCCGCGATGTCGCGCAAGGTGGCTTCATCGCCTGCGGTACGCGCCTTTTTCGACGCGACCAGACAGGCCTGCGACTTCAACACGACGCCGTCGCCCAGCACCTTGAGATGGTTGGCGCGCAGCGTCGAGCCGGTGGTGGTGATGTCGACGATGACATCGGCCAGTCCAGCCGCCGGCGCGCCTTCGGTGGCACCGAGGCTTTCGACGATGCGATAGACCTGGATGCCGTGTTTCTGCGAAAAGAACTGCTGCGTCAGCCGCCAGTATTTGGTGGCGATGCGCAGCCGCCGGCCGTGGCGCTGGCGGAAATCGGCGGCAACGTCGTCGAGATCGGCCATGGTGTCGACATCGAGCCAGATTTCGGGCACCGCCACCACGACATCGGCATGGCCGAAGCCGAGGCGGGCGACGATTTCGGCGCGGGCTTCCCAATCGGCGAGGTTTTCCCGCACCAGATCTTCGCCCGTAATACCGAGATCGACCGCGCCCGGGCCGATCTCGCCTGCAATCTCGGAAGCCGACAGGAAGGCGACCTCGACATTGTCCAGGCCCTCGACACGGGCATGATATTTGCGCTCGTCGCCGGGCAGGCTGATGGCGAGGCCGGCCTTGGCCAGCACCTCCAGCGCCTGTTCCTTGAGCCGACCTTTCGAAGGGATCGCCAGAGTGATCATGGTGTCGTCTCCCGCAACGCCTCGATGCGGTCGAGCCAGACGGAAAAGCCGACGCCGGGGATGGCCGTCTTGGCGCCAAGCAGCGTCAGCAACCGGTCGTAGCGGCCGCCACCGGCCAGGGGACGCTCGCCGCCTTGCGCCGCGATTTCGAAGACCACACCGGTGTAGTAATCGAGCGGACGGCCGAAGGCGGCATCGTAGCGGATTTTTGCCGCCGGCAAGCCATGCGCCTCGATCGCCTTGGCACGGGCAGCGAATTTCTCCAGCGCGGCGCCAAGCGACAGCCCGGCGCCGGCGGCAAAGCCTTCCAGCGCCTGCGCCGCGCCATCGAGCGGCACGTCGATCGCCAGAAAGTTCTTCAGCGCCGCGAAGGCCTCGTTCGACAGCCGCACGCTGCGCAATTCGGCCTTCTCGATCAGCCGCCGCGCAATGTCGGAGGGCGCGCGGCCGGCCGATGCCGACAGGCCGGCCTCTTCCATGCCGCCGGCGACGTGCGCCGAGAGACCTTCAAGATCCCCGTCGAGGACAAGGGCAGCGACGTCGCCGGAAAGCTGGCCGTTGCGCGGCGGGTTGGCAAGATCGGCCAATGCCGCCTGCAGCATCGGCGCCGAGCCGAAGGCACGGGCCAGCCGCATGCGCCAGCCGCGCGGCAGCCCGAGCGCCGCCAGCACCGCTTCGAAGATGCCCTGATCGCCCAGCGTGACCTCAAGCGACCGGCCAGGCAGCACCAGCGAAAGCAGCGCATGCGCGTCGGCCACCGAACGGGCATCGGCTTCCGCCGTATCACGGTCGCCGAGATCCTCGATGCCGGCCTGGAAGAACTCGTTGCCGCCTTCGCGGCGCTGGCGAAAGACTTCGCCGAGATAGGAATAGCGGCGCGGCGTGCCGGCCTGCGAGCCTATATGGTCAAGGCAGACCGGAATGGTGAATTCCGGCCGCAGGCACAGTGTCTGCCCGGTCTCGCTCTCGGTAAGGAAGATGCGGCGGCGCAGATCCTCGCCGGCCATGTCGAGGAACGGGTCCGCCGGCTGCAATATGGCGACCTCTACCGCATGCGTGTTGCGGGTGGCGAAGAGACTGGTGATGTCGGCTGCGATGGCGGGGAAGCGGGAGGTCAATTTGGCCTCCGTATCGCACGATCAGCTGATTTGGGACCAGCGGGGCGGCCTCTACTTGCCACGCGCCCTCTCCTCGGCCTGCGCCGCCAGGATCTTCTTCACTTCCGCGACCAATTCATCTTCCGCCACCGTCACCTGCGCCGGGCGTGCGGCGCGCCATTCGGCGTTGTCGGTGATTTCGGCCGACATGCGCGCGCCTTCGATCAGATCCTTGATCTGCAGCTCGCCCTTGGCGCGCTCGTCGCCGCCCTGGATGATGGCGACCGGGCAGCCGCGCCGGTCGGCATATTTCAGTTGCGCCTTCATGCCGGCGCCGCCGAGATACATTTCGGAACGGATGCCTGCGGCGCGCAATTCGCTCACCATCTTCTGGTAGCGGCCGAGGCTTTCGGTGTCCTTGTCCATGACCAGGACCACGACCGGCGCGATCACGTCGGCGCTGTCGAGCTTGCCGAGGTTCTTCAGCGCCGTCATCAGCCTGCTGACGCCGATGGAAAAACCGGTCGCCGGCACCGGCTCGCCGCGGAAGCGCGAGACCAGGCCGTCATAGCGCCCGCCACCACCGACCGAGCCGAAGCGCACGATCTGGCCGTCCTCGTTGGGGATTTCGGCCAGCAGTTCAGCCTCCAGGACGGGGCCGGTGTAGTATTCGAGGCCGCGCACCACCGAGCGGTCCATGGCGATGCGGTCTTCGCCATATCCCGCCGCCCTGACCAGCGCTTCGATGATCGCAAGCTCGCCGACGCCTTCCTGATAGGTCGCGTTCGAATTGACCATGGAATCCTGGCCGGCCTGCGCATTCCTCGCCGTTGCCTGAAGAACCGCCTCGGCTTGCCCGTTGTTCAAGCCTGCCCCCTTGGCGAAATCGCCTTCGCCTTCCTTGCCGCCATCCCAGCGCCCCGGGCCAAGCAGGAGCTTCACCCCTTCCGGCCCGAGCTTGTCCAGCTTGTCGATCGCGCGCAGCACGGTCAGTCGGCGTCCGGCGTTCTCGTCACCGCCAAGGCCGATCGCCTCCAGCACGCCGTCGAGTACCTTGCGGTTGTTGACGCGGATGACGTAGTCGCCGCGCTTGACGCCGAGCGCTTCCATGACGTCGGCCATCATCATCGCCATCTCGGCGTCGGCGGCGACGCCCGGTGTGCCGATCGTGTCGGCGTCAAACTGCATGAACTGGCGGAAGCGGCCGGGGCCGGGCTTCTCGTTGCGGAACACCCAGCCGGAGCGATAGCTGCGGTAGGGCTTTGGCAGGCGCTCGTAATTCTCGGCGACGAAGCGCGCCGTCGGCGCCGTCAGATCGTAGCGCAACGACAGCCACTGCTCGTCATCGTCCTGGAAAGAGAACACGCCTTCGTTCGGGCGGTCCTGGTCGGGCAGGAATTTTCCGAGCGCATCGGTGTATTCGATCAGCGGCTGGTCGGCCGGTTCGAAACCGTAGAGCTCAAAGACCGAGCGGATCGTCGCCATCATCTTTTCGACGGCGCGGATGTCCTCGGCGCTGCGGTCGGCAAAACCGCGCGGCAGCCGCGCTTTCGTCTTTTCCGATTTGTCGGCCATGAGATGTTTTGCCCGGTGTTTCGTGATGCTTGCAGGTCAACAATGTTGCGATTTTCGCAACGCGCGTGTCCTAAACGATGAAGCGCAGAGCGGCAAGGGCGGGTGCTTCAGACCTGCTCGGGTCAAAAGAAGACAGAAGCGAACTACGGTGAAATAGAAACGCACCGAGAATGAAACAATCCCGCCATGGGCGCGGCATCGTGCCGACACAATCGGAGCCGATATGACGCATCGACACGAAGGGGTTCGGGACATGACCAGCGCAGTGAAATTCCATGCCAACAGCGATGCCGACGAATTGCCAGCGCGGCTGCGCCCGGCCGGCACCCATGCGCCGAAACCGGCTGGCCAGGCTGCCGGACCGTTCGAGATGCCCGCCGACACCGGCAAGGGCCCTTCCCTGCGTGACGCCCTGGTGACCGGTCTGCTGGTGATCTATCCGACGGTGGCCACGGTGGTGGCGATCGTCGCCGGACTGCTCCTGGCCAGCGTCAACGGGACCTGAAACCGCCCGCTTCGTTGGTTCCATATTTTCTTGATCGCAGGATTGGTAATGCGGCTGGGCTTCTCCCCGTGAACGGGAGAAGGGAGCTACGTCGGCCGTTTGAACGCCTTGCGTTCCTTCTCCACCTCCTTGCGGCAGACACAGCCCTCTAGATGGTCGTTGACCAAGCCCATGGCTTGCATGAAGGCATAGACCGTGGTCGGGCCGACAAAACTCCAGCCGCGCTTCTTCAGTTCCTTCGAAATCCGCACCGAGACCGCCGTCGTCGGGTTGGCGCGCAGATGGGCGAGGTCGACGATTTCGGGCCGTTCCGCCTTGCCGGGTTCGAACGTCCAGAACCAGGCAGCCAACGAGCCGAACTCGTCGACCATTTCGCGGGCCCGCTTGGCGTTGTTGATGGTCGAGACGATCTTGCCGCGATGGCGGATGATGCCGGCATTGCCGAGCAAGCGTTCGACATCCTTGTCGGTGAAGGCGGCGACCTTGTCGAAATCGAAGCCGGCGAAGGCCTCGCGAAAATTCTCGCGTTTGCGCAGGATGGTCAGCCACGACAGGCCGGACTGAAACCCTTCGAGGCAGATCTTTTCGAACAGTCTGCGGTCGTCGGCCACCGGCCGGCCCCATTCATGATCATGATAGTGCAGATAGTCGGGCAGGTTGCCGTGCCAGAAGCAGCGCGCGACCCCGTCGGGGCCGGCAAGCAGGCCGGTGTTTTCATTGCTCATTGCGAAAAGTCCATCCGTTAACGCGCTCTGGCGCTGCTTTACCGTGGCTTTACCAGATTCCTGAACCCGGCGGTAACCACACCAAAAGGTTTACTGACAGAACCGCATTTTACGCATTCCGATTCATGTTTCGGTTGCTGCTTGCGCGCCAATGATCGCTGGACCGGGGAGCGTTTCCACCCGGTGTATCAGACGATCCAAGGTGCGTTCCCGATGAAGAGAGTTGTGTTTTCCGTGCTCGGCGCCGTGGCTGTGTTTGCCGGCGTCACACCCTCGGCCGCTGGCGACCGCTATGCCGACAGGCCGCCGGTGATGGTGAGCCCCGACCTTTCCGCCCCCTGGGTGCTGCAGCTCGGCAATGCGCCCGGCATTGTGCGGCAGAACCGCCAGCAGCCGCGCCTGCGCACCGCGCAACCGGCACAGCCAGACCGCGTGCAGACGGCGGCCGTGCAGGCGCCGGCGAAACGCATGGTCGTGCGCCCGCAGATCAACCCAATCTACCTGCCGCAGGAAGTCGCCTATGACGGCCCGCAGAAGCCGGGCACGATCGTCATCGATACCACGCAGAACTTCCTCTATCTGGTCGAGAAGAACGGCAAGGCGCGGCGCTACGGCGTCGGCACCGGCAAGCCAGGCTTCGAATGGTCGGGCACGCACAAGATCACCAACAAGCGCGAGTGGCCGGACTGGCGCCCGCCGGCGCAGATGATCAAGCGCGAAGCCGCCAAGGGCCGCTATCTGCCGACCTATCTGGCCGGCGGCATCGAGAACCCGCTCGGTGCCCGCGCGCTCTATCTCGGCACGACCGAATACCGCATCCACGGCACCAACCAGCCATGGACGATCGGCGGCGCGGTGTCGTCAGGCTGCATCCGCATGCGCAACGAGGACGTGGTCGACCTTTATGAACGGGTCAATGTCGGAACCACGGTCGAGGTGATATAATAGCCGTAGCGAATCACCTGGTCGGGAAGCACATCGTTTCCTGAAGTCGGAAGGAATAACGGGGGACGGGCCGTATGGGGATGCGGTCAGTCAAGAAGGGCAGCACGGGAAACCGCGCTGCCCTTCTTCTTTGATCGGCGTCCCGCACCTGCGACAAAGCCCGCGTCCTTGCGTCGCGCAGAAGGCATGGCGCTTCGCTTTCATGCTGCCATTTTCGATGGTCTTTTGCTATCTCGGCGCCAACGCAAGAAAAGAGTGCCAGCCATGTCCCTGCCCGACGACAGCCGCTATCTCAAGGGCGGCCCGGTTGCCCAGCGCATCATCGCCGCCGTGCGCGAGGATGCGGCGATCGCCAAGGCCGAGGGTTTTGCGCCCAAGCTGATCTCGATCACCGTCGGCGATACCGATGCCGTGGATGTCTATGTGCGCAACCAACGCGCCAAGGCGCAGCTTGCCGGCATCGATTTCGAGGAACGGCGTTTTCCCGCCACCATCACCTCGGGCGAACTGGAAGCGGCCATCCACGGGCTGAACGCCGACCCACGCGTCACCGGCATCATCATCCAGCGGCCGGTGCCGGCGCATATTCCGGTCAAGACGCTGCAGGCGGCGGTGCATCCGCTCAAGGATGTCGAAGGCATGCACCCGGCCTCGATCGGCAACATCGTCTACAACCAGCTTGATCTGGCGCCCTGCACGGCGGCTGCCTCCGTCGAACTGCTCAAGGAGACCGGCCTCGACCTCAAGGGGCTCGAAGTCGTCATCGTCGGCCATTCGGAAATCGTCGGCAAGCCGATCGCCTTCCTCTTGATGAGCGAAGGCGCGACGGTGACCGTCTGCCATCACATGACGCGATCGGTCGCAGCGCATGCGCGCCGCGCCGACGCGCTGTTCGTCGCCGTAGGCAAGCCGCGGCTGATCAAGGCCGACATGGTGAAGCCAGGAGCTGCCGTCATCGATATCGGTATCAATTCCGAGAGCGGACCCGATGGGACGAGCCGCATCGTCGGCGACGTCGACACCGACAGTGTGAAAGACGTGGCCTCCTGGATCACGCCGGTGCCGGGCGGCGTCGGCCCGATCACGGTGGCGATCCTGCTGCGCAACACGATGGTGGCGCTCAGCCGCCAGCGCGCGCTTTATGAGGCGACCTATGGCACGGCGGATAGGCTCGCGGCGGAGTAGCTTCGTTCGTTACGTGAATTGCGGTAAGTGGCAGGTGATACGGCTTTCTTCGTCCCAGAAGACGTAAAGTATGCCGCCGCTGCCCCAGAAGAAGCCGGCCATCGAATCGAGCTGCAGAAATTTCATTTCCCGATCCGTTCCGGGAACCAGCGGAAACTGCGGTCCCTGGACCCAGGATGGCAAACCGCCCAGCCGAAACAGATTTTGACGTGAATTGCTGATCCCCCACGACTGCCTGAGCCACCGCGACGGCGTCGGCGCAAGACGGACGCTGCTTTTCTTCGAAGCCGGCTCGATTGCGGAGCCATAATTGGAATGAAACGGCGCGATCGGCGTCGGTATACCAGCGGCATCGTGCGCGTAATAGGTCGGTTCCAGCGAGCCGTCGCAGGTCTCGATGCGCAGCCGTGGAAAAGCTGACGTTGTTCCCGCCCCGAAGTCGTCCAGCGTGATGAGATGGACCAGCCGCCTGCCGCAGGCTCGACACAGGCCCGTTCCCTCGCCGCCGATCGCGAAGGACGGCCCTGTCGTCGGCAGATGCCAGGTGGGATGATTGCGGTGCGTCGGAAACGGCGAGTCGTCCGGTGTGCCGCCTTCAAAGACGAGATGGTGGCAGGCCAGCAGCGAGCGAGGGTTGTCGTGGGTCTGCCAATCCTCAAAGTCGGGAATGTCGGCCAGCACTTCGTCCGGGAACAATTCGGGCGCCTGCAGGGCGGCCTGGGCCAACAGTTCCTCAACGTCGGCGTCGCTTTCCGCCGCATCTTGCAGGAAAGTTGCAAGGCGAGCCATATCCGAATCGTCGAGGAACGAGACCGCGTCGTCGATCAGAGTGATCCGGTGGACGCCGGCTTCGACGGCCGCCTCGATGAGATGAATCAGGAACGCCGATCCGTCTTTCAAATATCGGGCGATAATAGCTTCGCAATCGGCATAGCGAGCCTGAAATGTGGAACCTGACTCCTCCGACAGAAGGCGAACCACGGTTTCGATATCTTGCTGTTGCGACTTGCGCATTGCCGCATCGTGCTTAGCGGATGCTTCGCGGTCAACTCATTTTGGGCGGCTCGCCGCCATAAGCCCAGTCGAGCAGTTTGATGGTGTGCACCACCGGCATGCTGGCGGCCGACGCGATCTGGGTGATGCAGCCGATATTGCCGGTGGCGACAATCGAGGCGCCCGTCGCCTCGATGTTTTTCACCTTGCGGTCGCGCAGTTTTGCCGAAATCTCGGGCTGCAGGATGTTGTAGGTTCCGGCCGAGCCGCAGCACAGATGACCCTCGCGCGGCTCGCGCACGATGAAGCCGGCCTTGGCCAGCAACTCCTTCGGCTGGCGGATGATCTTCTGGCCGTGCTGCATCGAACAGGCGGAGTGATAGGCGACGACCGTGCCCGGTTTGCGCACGGACTCGGGCATGTCGAAAGCGGCCAGATATTCAGTGATATCCTTGGCCAGCGCCGAGACGCGCGCGGCCTTGCCGGCATAGGCCGGATCGAGCCGCAGCATGAAGCCATAATCCTTGATCGTCGTACCGCAACCGGACGCGGTGATGATGATGGCGTCGAGCCCGCCCTGGTCCATGGCGCGCGTCCAGGCATCGACATTCTGTCTTGCCGAGGCAAGCGCGGCCTCTTCGCGCCCCATATGATGGACCAATGCGCCGCAGCAGCCTTCGCCCGGCGGCACCACGACCTCGACGCCGAGGCGCGTCAGCAGCGAAATCGTCGTGTCGTTGATGGCGGGATCGAGTACCGACTGCGCGCAGCCGGTAAGAATGGCGACGCGACCCTTTTTGGCCCCCTGCCCGGCATGGACGCCCGGCGAGGCCATCGGCGAGGCCGCCGGGATTGAGGCCGGCGCGAGCTTGAGCATGGCGGCGAGCGGCTTTAGTGCCGGGATCTTCTCGAACAGGCCGATGAAGGGCTTGCCGAGTTTCGCCAGCTTGAGCGCGGCGCGAAAACGTTGGGGATAAGGCAGCACGAAGGCCAGCATGGCGCGAGTCAGGCGGTCTAGCAGCGGCCTGCTATAGGTCTCCTGGATGTGGGCGCGGGCGTGATCGACCAGGTGCATGTAGTTGACGCCCGAAGGGCATGTGGTCATGCAGGCAAGGCACGACAGGCAGCGGTCGATATGGGTGACGATCTCCTTGTCGGCCGGACGGCCGTTCTCCAGCATGTCCTTGATCAGGTAGATGCGCCCGCGCGGTGAATCGAGCTCGTTGCCGAGCGTCACATAAGTCGGGCAAGTGGCGGTGCAGAAGCCGCAATGCACGCATTTGCGCAGGATCTTTTCCGATTCCGCGACATGCGGGTCGGCGAGCTGATCGGATGAGAAATTCGTCTGCATCGCTGATGTCCTAGGCCATGCGGCCGGGATTGAGGATGTTCTTCGGGTCGAATTCCTGCTTCAGCCGCTGGCTGAGCGCTGCCAGCGCCGGCGGCTGCGGCTCGAACACCGGCAGCGCAGCGCGATGGGCGGGGACGGCGCGCACCAGCGTCGCATGGCCGCCGCCATGTTTTCGCAACAGCCCGCGCAGCAGAGCGGCTTCCGGATCGCCCTCCTCCATACGCAACCACACCAGCCCGCCCTGCCAGTCATAGAAGGCGCTGACGGCCGCCTGCATGCGCAAAGTCAGCACCATCTGGTGGCCCTGCGAAGGTGTCATCGACACGCGCCAGACCGGTTTTTCGCTGCTGTCGGCGAAAGGCCTGATATCGCGCACGCCGCGCCAGATCAGCCGCGAAGCCTCGCCGGCAATCTCCTCCAGCGGTCCGGCCTTGCCGAGCAGCGTCTTCAGCGCGGCGATGCGATAGGCGACGGACGGGCCAAAACCTTCGACGCGCAGCAGCGTGGCAGCGTCGCTGCCGAGCGCGCCGCCGGCTACGCGCGCGGCGATCCGCTCCGGCAGATGGGCGGCACTCGACACTTCCGCGCTGGAGCCGAGTGCCAGCGCCATGGCGCTCGCCGCGGCGTCGTCAAGCAGGCCACGGACCGCGAGCGTCACCTCGGTCTCGGCGGCAGGAAGCACCTTGAAGGTGACGTCGGTGAAAACGGCCAGCGTGCCCCAGCTGTTGGCCATCAGCTTCGACATGTCATAGCCGGTGACATTCTTGACCACGCGTCCGCCGGACTTGAAAGCTTCGCCCCGGCCGGACACGACGTTGATGCCGAGGATATGATCGCGCGCCCCGCCCGCCTTTAGCCGGCGCGGACCGGAGAGGTTGGCGGCAAGCACGCCGCCGATCGTGCCCTTGCCCGGTTCGCCGGCGAGCAGCGGGCCGTAGTCCATCGGCTCGAAGGCGAGCTGCTGGCCGTTGTCCGCCAGCAGCTTTTCGATCTCGGCCAAAGGCGTGCCGGCCTTGGCCGACAGCACCAGTTCGGCGGGTTCATAAAGAGTGACGCCGGTGAGTTTCGACAGGTCGAGCGTGTGCTCGGTCTGCAACGGACGGCCGATGCCGCGCTTGGAGCCATGGCCGATAATTTCGAGCGGCGTCCCTTCTGCCACCGCCCAGGCAATGGTGGACAGGACTTCGCCTGACGTTTTCGGGGTGAAAGTCGTCAAAGCCTGTGCTCCCTGAGCTTCTCGAGCATGGCTTCGCCCCTTGGCGACAGCCGGTAACCGATCTCGAGGCTCTCGGTGAGCCCGAGTTCCTTGAGCTTGCGGACATCCTGCTTGAATTTCGGCGTCTCGACGCCGGCCTTGGCCGCCAGGTCCGCCGCCCGCACTTCCGGATGGGCGCCGATTGCCCGCAGGATCGACGGGAAATAGCCAGGCGCCGTCTTGTCCCAGCGGGCAAAGCGCAAGGTCAGGGCGTGCCAATCCGCATCGGACAGCGAGGCCTCGCCGCGCAAGGCAACCCGCTCGTCGGGCTCAAGACCGATGAGTTCGATGCGATAGACCGGGGTGCCGTCATCAGGCCCAAGCATCTCCCGCAGGGCCGCGAGTGTCGTAAAGCCAGCCGCGCTGGCGTCCTTTTCCGTCAGTGCGGACATCTCCACGACCGTGATATCGCCGATCAGCACGACGCCCGACGCCGTTCTCACCCGCCCGCCAGCCCTGACCGTCGGCCGCCGCCAGCGGCGAAAGGCGAGCGTCACTTCGCCCGACACAATGGCCGCAAGGGTCTGGTCCCGGAACAGCATCCTCTCAAAACCTCGGAATATCCGGAAACGCCACTTGCCCGCGATGCACATGCATCCTTCCCAGCTCCGCACACCGGCGCAGTTGCGGGAACACCTTTCCCGGGTTGAGCAGGTGATTGGGGTCGAAGGCGCATTTGACGCGCATCTGCTGGTCGAGATCGACCTGGTTAAACATTTCCGGCATCAGGTCGCGCTTCTCGACCCCGACCCCATGTTCCCCCGTCAGCACGCCCCCGACCTTGACGCAGAGGCGCAATATGTCGGCGCCAAAACTTTCGGCCTTGTCGAGTTCGCCGGGAACATTGGCATCGTAGAGGATCAGCGGATGCAGATTGCCGTCGCCGGCGTGAAAGACATTGGCGACGCCGAGACCGTATTTTTCCGACAGCTCGCGCATGCCGGCGAGCACACGCGGCAGTTCCTTGCGGGGGATTGTGCCGTCCATGCAGTAATAGTCGGGTGAGATGCGACCGACCGCCGGGAAGGCCGCCTTGCGGCCGGCCCAGAAGCTCAGCCGCTCCTGCTCGGATTGCGAGATGCGGCAGGTGGTCGAGCCGTTGCTTATGGCGATCGCCTCGACAGCGGTGATGAGGTGATCGACCTCGACGCCCGGCCCGTCGAGCTCGACGATCAGCAACGCCTCGACATCGAGGGGATAGCCAGCGTGGACGAAATCCTCCGCCGCGTGGATCGCCGGCCGGTCCATCATTTCCATGCCGCCGGGAATGATGCCGGCGCCGATAATGTCGGCGACGCACTGGCCGCCCTGCTCGCTGGTCGGAAAGCCGATCAGCAGCGCGCGCGCCGTCTCCGGCTTCTTCAATATGCGGACCGTGACTTCGGTGACGACGCCGAGCAGGCCTTCGGAACCGGTCATCACGCCAAGCAGATCATAGCCCTCGGCATCGAGATGGCTGCCGCCGAGCCGCACCACCTCGCCATTCATCAGCACCATCTCGATGCCGAGCACATTGTTGGCGGTGAGGCCGTATTTCAGGCAGTGCACGCCGCCTGAATTCTCCGCGACATTGCCGCCGATCGAGCAGGCGATCTGGGAGGATGGATCGGGGGCGTAGTAAAAGCCCTCCTGCTCGACGGCGGTGGTGATGCCGAGATTGGTGACGCCCGGCTGGGCGACGACGATGCGATTTGGAAAATCGATCGCAAGGATGCGGTTGAAGCGGCTCATCACCAGAAGCACCGCGTCTTCCAGCGGCAGCGCTCCACCCGACAGCGAGGTGCCGGAACCGCGCGGCACGACGCGGATGTTGCGGTCGTTGCAGTATTTCAGCAGGCGGGAGACCTGCGCCACCGTCTCGGGCAGAACGACGACCAGCGGCAATTGCCGATAGGCGGTCAGGCCATCGCTCTCGAAGGCGCGCATGGCATTGGCCGCGTCGACCACACCCTCGCCCGGCACGATGATGCGCATGTCGGCGACGATCTCGTCGCGCCGGCGCATCGTGGCGTCGTCAGGTTTCGGCATGGCCAGGCCGGACATCAGCAGCCTCATTTTGCTTGACTGGTCAAAATCTTTTACCAGTGAAGCGCGCTGGTTGCAAATGCCGTGGTGGCGGAGCCCACGTTCACGAGACGAGAGAACCTTCCGCAGCGGCAATCTGCCGCTGTCTTACCCTCCCTCTTGTGGGGAGGGTCGTGAACGAAGTGAGCGGGGTGGGGGCAGCGCGGCGCTTATGAAGACCCCCACCCCGGCCCACAAGTTGGAGGGTAGGGCTGCCGCTATTCGCCGGGGTGCTTGGCCGGCTCGGAATGCATGCGGCGCACGCGACGCACGCCCCACCAGACCAGCAGGATGGCGACCGGCACCGAGGCAGCGGTGACGACTTCCGGCGCGAAAGCATGGCCGAAGATCGAGGCGCCCTTGGCGACATAACCGATGAGGCCGACGACGTAATAGGAGACGGCGGCCACCGAGAGTCCTTCGACGGTCTGCTGCAGGCGCAGCTGCAGCCGCGCGCGGTTGTTCATCGAGGCGAGCAGATCGCGGTTCTGCTTCTCGACCTCGACATCGACCCAGGTGCGCAGCAGCGTCGTGGCGCGGGTCAATTTGCGCGACAAATTGGCCTGCCGCTCCTCGACCGACCGGCAGGTGCGCATGGCAGGTGCGACCCGGCGCTGCAGGAACCCGCCCCAGGTGTCGTAGCCTGGCACGGCCTCTTCCTCGAGCGCTTCCAGCCGCTCGACGACGATGCCGTCATAGGCGCGGCTGGCGCCGAAGCGGTAGAGGCTGGAGGCAGCGTCGGCCTCCAGTTCGGCGGCAAGTTCGGTCAGGTCGGCGAGCAAAGTCTGGCTGTCACGGGTCTCGGCAACCTTCATTTCCAGCGTGGTCTGGGCGAGCCTGTCCTCGATGCGGCGGGCGCGGCCGGACAAGGTCAGCGCCAGCGGCAGGCCGAGCATGGCGAGCGTCCGGTAGGTTTCGATGTCGATCAGCCGCTGCGACAGCGCCCCGGTGCGCGCCGGCGTCAGGCCGCGGTCAAGCACTAATATGCGGGTCATGCCGTCGCCATCCTGGCGGAAATCCGTGACGATGGCCGCATTGCCGCGCTCGACCAGCGAGTAGCACAGGCTGGTCGGATCGAAAGCGGCGATCAGCCGCTCGCTCGCCTGCGTCCATTTGCGGATCTCGAGCCGGATACCCGAAATGACGGTGCCCGGCGGCGAAAAGCCGTTACCGAAGGGTGTGTCCTCCTGCGCCCTGCCGCTTTCGGAAAGCGGACCTTCCCACAGATAGGTCGAGAACTCCGTATGCCGTTCCCAGCGCAGCGAGCCCTTGCCCCATTTCATGGCGTGATGGCGGGCCTGACGGTCGGGCGCGGCGATGCCAAGACGCCGCGACAGTTCGGAAAGCACGGCATGGTCGACGCCGGAGCCACCCTCGGTCATGAAGGCGAGTTGCATCAGGACGCGCGGCTTTTCGATGAGCGGATGCGGCCTGGCATGGACCTCTCCCAGCGCGCCGGGCCGGCCCTCATGCGCGGGGAAACCCATGACGCTGCCCTTGGCGCGCGGTTGGAATTCGAGATTGGACGGGTCGTCTGACACGGCTTGTCCCCCGGGGTTCTCTAGACCCTCTTGCAGTCGCGTCCTCTAGAGCCAATAGGCTGACGACGCAAACAACAAGTTTAGCCGGAGATGATATTGCGCCGGACGGCGAAACCGACGCGTTTCGACCAATTGGATAAATAATTTGACCAGTTGGCGACGCAGGCTTTATCCTGCGCGACACCGGTTCAATTCCCAGGCACAGCTGTTGAGCGATATTTTTTCCAGGATCGAGCATTCGCGCACCGCCGACGAGGTGGTGCAGCAGATCGAAAGCCTCATCCTCGAAGGCGTGCTGCGCACCGGCGACCGGCTGCCGGGCGAGCGCGAACTGGCACGCCAGTTCGACGTATCGCGGCCGATCCTGCGCGACGCGCTGAAGGCGCTGGAAGGGCGCGGGCTGTTGACGACCAAGGCAGGCGGCGGCACGCATGTCGCCGACATCATCGGCCAGCTGTTCACAAAGCCGGTGGCCGACCTGATCTCGATGCATCGCAAGGCGGTGACCGATTATCTGGAATACCGCCGCGAGATCGAAGGCATAGCCGCCGAATACGCGGCGCGGCGCGCCACCCCGGAAGACCTGGCGCTGCTCGACCGCATCATGGCGCGCATGGACGAGGCGCATCGCACCGGCGATTTCGACGACGAGGCCGAGATCGACGTCGAGTTCCATCAAGCGATCTGCGAATGCGCGCACAACATCCTGCTTCTGCACACGCTGCGCTCCTGCTACCGGCTTTTGTCGGAAGGCGTCTTCCAGAACCGGCTGCTGGTCTTCACCGTGCCTGGCGCGCGCGAGGCGCTGCTGGCGCAGCACAAGGCAATCCACGCCGCGGTCAAGGCCGGCGATCCCAACGCTGCCCGGCGCGCGGCGATGGACCACATGACCTATGTCGAGCGGTCGATGGCAGAAGCCGAGCGCAGCGGCGACTGGCAACGCGTGTCACGGCTGCGGCTGCGGCAGCGTTCGGAAGCCAGCGATACCGAACCGGCGCGCAGACGCTCCTAGTGAATAAAATCAAGCGGGGACCATCATGAGCGACATTCTCACCATCGCGGACCTCAAGGATCTCGCCCGCCGGCGCGTGCCCAAGATGTTCTTCGACTACGCCGATTCCGGTGCCTGGACCGAGAGCACCTATCGGGCCAACGAGGAAGACTTCCAGAAGATCAAGTTCCGCCAGCGCGTGATGGTCGACATGAGCAACCGCTCGCTGGAATCGACCATGATCGGCCAGAAAGTGTCGATGCCGGTGGCGCTGGCGCCCACCGGCCTGACCGGCATGCAGCACGCCGATGGCGAGATGCTGGCGGCGCAGGCGGCCGAGGAATTCGGCGTGCCTTTCACCCTGTCGACGATGAGCATCTGCTCGATCGAGGATGTCGCCTCGGCGACGACGAAACCGTTCTGGTTCCAGCTCTATGTGCTGCGCGACAAGGATTTCGTGCTCGATTTGATCGACCGCGCCAAGGCGGCGAAATGCTCGGCACTGGTGCTGACGCTCGACCTGCAGATCCTCGGCCAACGCCACAAGGACGTGCGCAACGGGCTTTCGGCGCCGCCCAAGATGACACTGGCCAACATCATCGACCTGGCCAGCAAGCCGCGCTGGTGCCTGGGTATCGCCGGCACCAAGCGCCGCACGTTCCGCAACATCGTCGGCCATGCCAAGGGTGTCGGCGACGTCTCTTCGCTGTCGTCCTGGACAAACGAGCAGTTCGACCCGCAGCTGTCGTGGAAGGATGTCGCCTGGATCAAGGAACGCTGGGGCGGCAAGCTGATCCTCAAAGGTCTCCTCGACAAGGAGGACGCGCTGATGGCGGCCAAGACCGGCGCCGACGCGATCGTGGTTTCCAACCATGGCGGGCGCCAGCTCGACGGCGCATCGTCCTCGATCATGGCGCTGGAAGAAATCGCGGACGCGGTCGGCGACAGAATAGAAGTGCATATGGACGGCGGCATCCGCTCCGGCCAGGATGTGCTGAAAGCGCTCTGTCTCGGCGCCAAGGGCACCTATATCGGCCGCCCATTCCTTTACGGCCTGGGCGCGCTCGGCAAGGAAGGGGTTACCAAAGCGTTGGAAATCATCCGCAAGGAGATGGACATCACGCTGGCTCTGTGCGGAAAACGTCTGGTCACCGACATGGGCAAGGACCAGCTCCGGCGCTAGGGTCGGGTGACAGCCTGACCACGGAGACCACGACGCGTTGGCGGAACCCGGCATCCATTTTCTCGACGCGCATGGGCCGGAGGGTGTGCGACTTTATGCAATCGGCGACGTGCATGGCCGGCTCGACCTGCTGGCAGCCATGCACCAGCGCATCGAGAGCGAGCTGGAGTGGAAACCGGTTCGCGACTGGCGGGTGATCCATCTCGGCGACTATGTCGACCGCGGACCGGACTCCAAGGGCGTCATCGATTTCCTGATCGCGGCGCGCGAACGCGATCCGCGCCATCTGATGCTGGCGGGCAACCACGACATCGGCTTTCTCGATTTCCTCAGGACCCCCGACCCGGAAGGGCTTTTCATGCGCTATGGCGGCGTCCAGACGGCGTTGTCCTATGGTGTATCGCTCACCAACGACGCCAGTTGGTTCGGCAAGATGGAGACAATGAGACGCGGACATCAGGCCCTGCTCGAGGCGATGCCGCCGGGCCATGTCGATTTCCTGCGCTCGCTGCCGTTTTCGTTAACGTTCGGCGACTTCTACTTCTGCCATGCCGGCATCAGGCCAGGCATTCCGCTGGACAAGCAGAACCCGCAGGACCTGATCTGGATCCGCGACGTTTTCCACGATCACACCGGCCTGTTCTCAAAAATCGTGGTGCACGGCCACACACCCGTCCCCGAGGCCGAAGTGATGGCCAACCGCGTCAATGTCGACACGCTTGCCTGGCAATCAGGCATGCTGACCGCCCTCGTCGTCGACGGGATCGACAAACGCATCCTGGAAATGGCTATAAAGGGAGCTTGAGCCCAGCTACGTCGCAGGGATGCGTCGCGAGAGGGCCGGCTTTTTTAGCGAAGCGAGGCGGTGACGCCGTAGCCGTCGACGGCGTTGTGGTTGTTGGCGGCATCGGCGGAATAGATGCCGAGACCGCACAGCACGATGGCGGACAACATGGCAAAGGACAGAAGCGCTGCTTTCACGGACGTCATCTCTTGTTGAGCTTCCTGCATCTGTGCACCAGGCGGTTACCAATGCGTTGAAACGGAGAATTCGCTTCAAAGTTTCGACGATTTCGCGCTTCTAGGCGCGTTCTGTATCGGAGGTGTGTCGCACGGGTCACACAAAAGGTTCATCCCGGTTGCACAGCCGATGCAGAGCGCGCGCCTTCTAGGATGGCGGTCGGACACAAGCCAAGGATGAAAGGGGTTTTCCCCAGCCGGTTTCACGGCTGCGTGCCAATTATGTCACGCGGAGCGCCAGGGGCAGGCTCTTAGATCGTGTAGATCGTGGCTACCCAGGCGCGGGCAATCGCCATGCCGGCGGCATCGGCGTCGGGTCCGTTAAGGGCCATTTCGCCATCGAGCTTGTCGGCCCAATCGGGATGCCGCGAAGCGATGGTCGACGCGAAGGAGGTACTCCAGTCCTTCACCATCGGCCGGTCGGCCTCGAAATGGAACTGGAAGCCATAGATGGCGCGGCCGACACGGAACGCCTGGTTTTCGGCGACTTCGTTGCCGGCCAGCCGCACGGCGTCTTGCGGCAGTTCGAACGTGTCGTCGTGCCACTGGAAGATCGGGAACTTTTCCGGCAGGGCGCCCAGCACCGGATCGGCCTTGGCGTCCGGCGTCAGCGACACGCCGCGCCAGCCGAACTCGTTGGCGCCGCCGATGCGGTTCTCGCCGCCGAAGGCACGGGCGACCAATTGGCTGCCAAGGCAGATGCCGAGCACGGCGCGGTCCTTGCCAGCGAAATCGCGGGTGAGTTCGAGCAGTGCGGGGAAATAGGGATACTCATCATCGGCCAGCGCATTCTGGCCGCCGCCGAGCACCACCATCGCATCGTGCCCGTTCGCATCTTCGGGAAGGGGATCACCCTTGTAAGGAAGGCGCACGTCGAGATCGGCGCCGGCTTCCGCAAGGGCGGCACCGACCTGGCCGAGGCCGGTATTGTCGTAGTTCTGGACCACCAGCACCCGCATCGCAAAACCCTGCTGACATGAAAAAGATGTCACGAGCGATATCATGCCGCCCGCATTGCAGCCAAGATCGTATTCTGGGAGAGAACTATGCCACTGCAGAACCGGGTCGATCCGTTCGGCGCCATCCACGCCGTGCCCGAGCGCGGGCTGTTCACCGGCAATCGCGGCATCATCCACGATCCCGCGACCAAGACGCTGCTGAGGAAGCGCTGGGCGCTTCAGGCCTGGATCATCTGCATATGCCAATTCCGCAATGTCCGGCGCGAGCCGATGGGCAAAAACCGTCCTGGTGGCAAGGCCGGCTGGACCGAGTTGTTCTTCCTCGACGAGGTGACGGCGCTGGCCGCCGGTCATCGGCCCTGCTTCTTTTGCCAGCGCGAACGGGCCAGGGATTTTGTCGGCCGCTTCGGCGAAGCCTTCGGCATTGCCGAGCCCCGCGCGCCACAGGTCGACAAAAGGCTGCACAAGGAGCGGCTGGCGTCGGGTGGCAAACGCCCTGCTGTGGCGATGCATGAGCTGTCCAGCCTGCCCGACGGCGCGGTGGTGGGCACCGGCGGCAACGCCTATGCCGTGCGTCACGGCAAGGCGTTGCGTTGGTCCTTCGCCGGATATGGCCCACCCGCCGGTCTTGGCCAGCTGGAAGACAAGGCGCTTGTGCTGCTGACCCCCGGGACAACGCTTGCCGTCCTGAGGCATGGCTTTCGTCCGGTGTGGCATCCGTCGGCCGAGGGTTGACGCCAGCCACCGGCTCGCTCATTCCTCGGCGATGCGCGCCAATTACAAGATGCAACGTCTGTTCGTGCCTGACGACCTCGGGCCGGATGCCGAGTTCGATGCCGACCAACAGCAGAGCCATTATCTCATGCATGTGCTGCGGCTTGGCGAAGGTGCCGAAATCCTGCTGTTCAATGGCCGCGACGGCGAATGGTCGGCGGCCATCGCGGCGAAGTCGAAGAGGGCAGTCAAACTCAAGGTCTTGGCGCTGCAACGGCCACAGCCACCCCTCCCCGATCTCATCTATTGTTTCGCGCCGCTGAAGCAGGGCCGGCTCGACTATCTCGTGCAGAAAGCGGTCGAGATGGGCGCCGGCGTCCTGCAGCCTGTCATCACGCAGCACACGCAAGTGGCCAAGCCGTCCATCGATCGGCTGCGGGCCAATGTCGTCGAGGCCGCCGAGCAATGCGGCATCCTGGCGGTTCCAGAAGTGCGAGAGACGGAAAAATTCGAACGCCTGCTGACCGGCTGGGACAAGGAAAGGCGGCTGGTCTTCTGCGACGAGGACGCCTCGACCAACAATCCGCTGCCTGCCCTGCAGGCCGTAAAGGAGAAGAAGCTCGCGCTGCTGGTCGGACCGGAGGGCGGCTTTTCCGATGACGAGCGCAAGATGCTGCGCGCCCTGCCCTTCGTGACCGCCATTCCGCTCGGCCCCCGCATCCTGCGCGCCGACACGGCGGCGGTGGCCGCACTTGCGGTGATGCAGGCAACTGTCGGAGACTGGTAGGACGCGATGTCTTGCAAGAGGCCGCCCGGTTCGTGGCCTTCAATTCCTCTTGACCTGTGGCTCAGGATTTTTCGCTTGATCGGCTACTGACATTTCGTCCATTTACCGCCGGCGGTCACCCGACCGTCTCTGAGGGCACAGCGATGGCGCGCGACACAACCGATTTCCGGCCGATCGAAGGCGTCGACGAACTCGTCGACCACCTGGCCGAGGGCAACAAGCCGCGCGACAAGTGGCGCATCGGCACCGAGCACGAGAAGTTCCCCTTCTATGTCGATGGCAACGCGCCTGTGCCCTATGGCGGCGAGCGCGGCATCCGCGCCATCCTCGAAGGCATGCAGTCAAAGCTTGGCTGGGATCCGATCATCGACGACGGCCGCATCATCGGCCTGGTCGAACCGACCGGCCAGGGCGCGATCTCGCTCGAGCCCGGCGGCCAGTTCGAGCTTTCCGGCGCGCCGCTGGAAACCATCCATCAGACCTGTCGCGAGGGCAATGCGCATCTGGCGCAGGTGCGCGAGATCGCCGAGCCGATGGGCATCCGCTTCCTCGGGCTCGGCGGCAGCCCGAAATGGTCGCTGGCCGAAACGCCGAAAATGCCGAAGTCGCGCTATGAGATCATGACGCGTTACATGCCCAAGGTCGGCACCAAGGGCCTCGACATGATGTACCGCACCTGCACGATCCAGGTAAATCTCGACTTCGAGAGCGAAGCCGACATGCGCCGCAAGATGCAGGTGTCGCTGAAGCTGCAGCCGCTGTCGACGGCGCTGTTCGCCAACTCGCCCTTCACCGAAAGCCGGCCGAACGGTTTGCAGAGCTGGCGCGGCGACATCTGGCGCGACACCGACAACCAGCGCTCGGGCCTGCTCGAATTCTGCTTCTCGCCCGATTTCGGCTTCGCCGACTATGTCGAATGGGCGCTCGACGTGCCGATGTATTTCGTCATCCGCGACGGCCATTATCACGACATGACGCACATCACCTTCCGCCAGTTCATGGCCGGCGCCGCGCGCAACGAAGTGCCGGACGGCCTGCCGACGATGGGCGACTGGGCGAACCACCTGTCGACACTGTTCCCCGATGTGCGGCTGAAGCGTTTCCTCGAAATGCGCGGCGCCGATGGCGGCCCGTGGCGGCGCATCTGCGCGCTGCCGGCCTTCTGGGTCGGGCTGCTCTACGACGAGGCGGCACTCGACGCAGCCGAGGCATTGACCTCAAGCTGGACGTACAAGGAAGTGCTGGCGATGCGCGACGCCGTGCCAGAATTCGGCATTGCTGCGCCCTTCCGCAACGCCACGCTGCGCGAGATCGCACGGGACGTGCTGGCCATTTCGCGCACCGGGCTGAAGAACCGCGGCAAGAAAAACCGCGACGGCTACGACGAAACCTCGTTCCTCAACACTTTGGACGAGGTGGTCGCGCGCGGCACGACCAGCGCCGAGGAGATGCTTTCCGCCTACCACACGCGCTGGGGTGGCTCGATCGAGCCGGTGTTCATGGAATACGCCTATTAAGCCAGCGGCAAAAGCCGCTTCAATCGACCGTTGAAACGAATTAGGCTCCCTTCCGAGGAATTCAGGAGGAGACGCCGATGCCCACCTTGTTCGACATGCTGGCGCAGGCCCAGAACGGCAACGGCATGCAGGCCCTTGCCCAGCAATATGGGCTTTCAATGCAGCAGACACAGGCAGCAGTCGCCGCCCTGCTGCCGGCCTTTTCGCAGGGGTTGCAACGCAACACCGCCGATCCTTACGGGCTTGGCGCCTTCATGACGGCGATGGCAAGCGGCCAGCACGCCAAATATTTCGAGGACGCGACCCGGGCCTTCTCGCCGCAGGGCGTCGACGAAGGCAACGGCATTCTCGGACACCTGTTCGGCTCGAAGGACCTGTCGCGCGCCGTCGCCAGCCAGGCGGCGCAAGCGAGTGGCGTCAGCCAGCAGATCCTGCAGCAGATGCTGCCGGCGATCGCCTCGATGGTGATGGGTGGACTGTTCAAGCAGACGACAAACCAGATGCAGGCCGCCGGCGGTTTTGGCGGCGGCAGCAACCCTCTCGGCGAGATCATCGAGCAGATGATGCGGCAGGGCGGCATGCAGGCTCCGGCGCCACAACAACGCCAGGCACCGCAGCCCCAGAACCCGATGGACAACCCGCTCGGCAAGGTCTTGCAGGACATGTTCGGCGGGCAAAGCCAGCCGCAGCCGGCACCCAATCCCTATGGCGACAATCCGTTGGGGAAGGTGCTGCAGGATATGTTTGGTGGCGGCACGCCGCAGCCGCAGGGCCGGGCGCAGCCGCAGCAGACGCAAAGCCCCTACGGCGACAATCCGCTGGGAAAGATCTTCGAGGAGATGCTGCGGCAAGGTGGCGGGGGCGGATTTGGCGGCGGACAGCCGGCGCCGCAGCCGCAGGCACCGCAGCAGCGCCAGGCGCCGCCGCCGCAGACCAATCCGAGCGGCCGGCCACGAAACCCGTTCGACGATCTGTTCGGCAAGATGTTCGAGACCGGCGCCCAGCAGCGTGACGACTACCAGAAGGGCGTGGAAACGATCTTCGACCAGTTCAAGCGGGACATGGACCGGCGCTAGGCGCCAAACCAAGAGCCCTTTCCGAGCAAGCCAGAAAAGAAAAGCCCGGTCCTTGGGAGGACCGGGCAACGTGCAGGCAGGCCGGCGGGGAACCGGCAGGGAGTGGGGGAGCCTGCATAATCCTTGGTCGCGCTGAGCCCTGAAAAGGTTCAGCAGGACCGAAATCAGCCGATCAGGCCACCTTGCGGTCGATGTCCTCGATCGTTTCGACGCGATCACTGGCGATTTCGCGCAGGATCGCCGTCGGGTCACGACCGAACGGCACGTCGATGGCGACATGCAGGTCGGCGCGCGTCAGGCCGATATCGGCGAGTTCGGCGTCCGACATCTCGCCAAGGCGGTAGAAGGCGCGACGGTTTTTCCACGCGCGGTAGATATTGAAGACGGTATTGGCCACGCGCGTCGCAACGGCCGGACGCGAGGTGATGCGCGAGGTCTCGGTGGCGAAATCGATCGTGGTCATGTCTGTCTCCTTCGGAGTCGAGCGGACGAAACCAAGCAACAGACGCTGGCGACAGCGACCGTTCCGGCTTCGATTCACATGCCTTCATGTGGATGTCAGCAATTTGCCATCGGCCGATTGATTAATCCAACGAATGTTTTTAATCTTTACCATCAACACCAGTGATGGATCACGCCGATGAAAGCGCCGCTCGATCTCGATCAGTTGCAAACCTTCATTTCGATCGCCGATACCGGCAGCTTCACGCGGGCGGCGGAAGAGGTGCACCGGACCCAGTCGGCGGTGTCGATGCAGATGCGCCGGCTGGAGGAGCGGATCGGCAAGCCGCTGTTCGAGAAGGAGGGGCGCTCCAACAGGCTGACGGAGGAAGGCGACAAGCTGCTCTCCTATGCAAGACGGCTGCTCTACCTCAACCGCGAAACGCTCGCCGCCTTCGACGACCAGCGGCTCGAAGGCACGATCCGCATCGGCACGCCGGACGACTATGCCGACCGCTTCCTGCCCGAGATCATGGCGCGCTTCACCCGCTCCAACCCACGCGTCGAGCTGACGGTCATCTGCGAGCCGACACCGGGGCTGGTCGAGCACATCAAGCGCGGCAATCTCGACCTCGCGCTGGTGACGCACAATGACGTGCGCGGCCAGTCGGAAGTGGTGCGGCGCGAACCGCTGCTGTGGGTCACCTCGGCCAATCATGCGACGCATGAACAGGAGACGCTGCCGATGGCCTTTGGCCGGCCGAATTGCATCTGGCGGCGCGCCGCCGTCGATGTGCTGGACCAGCAGAACCGCGACTATCGCATCCTGTTCACCAGCTTCTCGGCGACCGTCATCACCGCCGCCGTTCTGTCGGGCCTGGCGATCTCGGTGCTGCCGGAATGCGCACTCAGGCCCGGCATGCGGGTGCTGGGCGAAGCCGACGGCTTCGGAACCCTGCCCGACTGCCGCATCGGCATCATGCGCGGCCAGACCTCGCGGCCGGAGATCGTCGATGCGCTCGCCCGCCACATCTCGGAGAGCCTGGACAACATCTCGGTGCCGCTCGTCGAAGAGGCCGGGACATTCGATTTCGCAGCACTTGCCTACGCCAAGATCAGGCGTACCAAGGCGAACCAGATCCTGCCGGGCTGGTAGGAAGGATCGTGGCGCCTTGACGCGGGGCGCCAACCAGCCCCCAATCAGCCGATGAGCGAAGCAGCATCCGAATCACGCACCAACGCCACTGAATACACGGTGAGCGAGATCTCCGGCGCGCTGAAGCGCACGGTCGAGGACGTCTTCGGCAATGTGCGGGTGCGCGGCGAAATCTCGGGCTATCGCGGCCCGCATTCCTCCGGCCATGCCTATTTCGCGCTGAAGGACGACCGTGCCCGGCTCGACGCCGTGGTGTGGAAAGGCACGATGAGCCGGCTGAAATTCCGCCCCGAGGAAGGGATGGAAGTGATCGCCACCGGCAAGCTCACCACCTATCCCGGCAAGTCCAACTACCAGATCGTCATCGACAATCTGGAGCCTGCCGGCGCGGGCGCGCTGATGGCGCTGCTGGAGGAGCGCAAGCGCCGGCTGCAGGCGGAGGGGCTTTTCGATGCCGGCCGCAAACGCCGGCTGCCCTTCATGCCGCGCGTCATCGGCGTCGTCACCTCGCCGACCGGCTCCGTCATCCGCGACATCATCCACCGCATCAAGGACCGCTTTCCGCTGCATGTGCTGGTCTGGCCGGTGCGCGTGCAGGGCGATACCGCGAGTGCGGAAGTGACCAATGCCGTCACCGGCTTCAACGCGCTGACCTGGGACGGTTCGATCCAGCGCCCCGATCTCTTGATCGTGGCGCGCGGCGGCGGCAGCCTCGAGGACCTCTGGGGCTTCAACGACGAGGCGCTGGCCCGCGCCGTTGCGGCCTCAGGCATTCCGGTGATTTCCGCTGTCGGCCACGAAACCGACTGGACATTGATCGACCTCGTCGCCGATGTGCGGGCGCCGACACCGACGGGCGCGGCCGAAATCGCCGTGCCGGTGAAGGCCGACCTCGAAGCGACGCTGGCCAGCCTTGGCGCGCGGCTCAAGGCGGCGGTGCTGCGCAATTTCGAACGCAAGCGGCAGGCCGCGCGCGCGGCGGCACGCGCACTGCCCTCGCCCGATCAATTGCTGGCGCTGCCGCGCCGGCGCCTCGACGAGGCGACATCAAGGCTCGGCCGCGGCCTGTCCGTCAGCGTCGACCGCAAGCGGGCGCGTCTCCAGGCCCAGAGGTTGACGCCGGCCACGCTGTCGCGACGCATCAACGAGGCGCGCACGCTGACCGGGCGTGACCTCGCCCGCGCGCAGGCGGCGTTCTTTGCCATTGTGCGCGAACGTCGCGCGCGCTTCGCGCGCACCGCGACGCGGCTGTCGCCGGCGCCGATCGCGCGCCGGCAAAAACTGCAGGCCGACACGCTGGCGGCGCTCGCCAGGCGGCAGGATCGGGTCATTTCGCTGCGCCTTGAGCGCCTGCGCGGCCAGTTGAGCCAGGCCGAACGCCTCTTGACCACGCTTTCGCACAAGGCCGTGCTCGCGCGCGGCTTCGCGCTGGTGAAGGATGCCGACGGCGCCGTCATCAAGCAGGCGGCTGACGTGGCATCGGGGATGGCGCTTTCGCTGGAGTTCGCCGACGGGACGGCGGACGCGGTGGCAACCAGCGGCGCAGCGCGGCCAAAGCCGGCAGCCAGGCCGGCGGCCAAGGCGAAAGAACCCGGCAATCAGGGGTCGCTGTTCTGACCATGACCGACAATCCGCACCATCTGGCCACGCCGAGCGGCAAGCCGCGCGCACGCAGCTTCGGCATCGGTTTCGACGGAACGCCCGGGCCGTTCAACGCAATCACCGACGTGCCCGGTGTCGCGGTCGGCTATGCGACGCTGATTTCAGGCGACGGGCCGCTCGTCGTCGGCAAGGGGCCGGTGCGCACCGGTGTCACGGCGATCCTGCCCAGACCGCGCGCCGACCTGGCTACACCGGTCTTCGCCGGCATCTTCAGCCAGAACGGCAATGGTGAGCTGACCGGCTCGCACATCATCGAGGAAACCGGCGCTTTCAACTTCCCTATCACCATCACCAACACGCATTCCTGCGGTGTTTCGCGTGATGGCACGCTGCGCTGGATGCAACGCGTACTGCCTATCGCGGTCGACAGCGCCTGGGGCCTGCCGGTGGCGGCGGAGACCTATGACGGGTTTCTCAACGACATCAATGGCCACCATTTGACATCAGAGCACGTTGCCCAGGCACTCGATGGCGCAACCGGCGGCCCGGTCGAGGAAGGCAGCGTCGGCGGCGGCACCGGCATGATCACTTTCGGCTTCAAGGCCGGCTCGGGCACCGCGTCGCGCATCATAGGGTGGCAGGGAAATTCCTACACGGTCGGCGCCTTCGTGCAGTCGAATTTCGGCAAGCGGCGCAATTTCACCGTTCGTGGCCTGCGCGCCGGATCCGAACTCGCGGAGCCCGCGATCCGCGAAGGCACGCCGCGCGCCGAAAAGGGTTCGATCATCGCCGTTGTCGCCACCGATGCGCCGTTCCTGCCGCACCAGATGAAGCGGCTGGCACGCCGGGTGCCGCTGGGCGTCGCGATGACCGGCGGCTTTGGCTATCACAGTTCGGGCGACATCTTTCTCGCCTTCTCGACAGCCAATCCTGCCGCCGCACTTGCGCCGTCGGGCCGGATCGCCAAGGCCGATTTCATTCCCGATACAGACATCGATCCATTCTTCGATGCGGTGATCCAGACGGTGGAGGAATCGATCCTTAACGCCCTGGCCGCCAATGACGACATGACCGGGCGCGA
Source organism: Mesorhizobium sp. WSM4310 (assembly GCF_007003935.1). Taxonomy (NCBI): domain Bacteria; kingdom Pseudomonadati; phylum Pseudomonadota; class Alphaproteobacteria; order Hyphomicrobiales; family Phyllobacteriaceae; genus Mesorhizobium; species Mesorhizobium sp. WSM4310. The sequence continues at coordinate 37,407 of NZ_VFTA01000025.1, read as the reverse complement.
CGGCAATTTCGTGCCGGCGCTGCCGAAGGCGTGGGTCAAAGAGAAATTCGGGCTGAAAGAAACGTTCGGCTGAGACGACAACGCGGGCCGAAGGGCCCGCGCATTCAGATAACAGAGAGTTCCGGGTAAAATCTATTCCGCGGCCTTGCTGACCGCATGCTGGTCCTCGTCGGCCTCGGCGGCCTCCTCGAGCCGGGAGGCAATGAGTTCCTGGATGTCGCCGACTTCTTCCTGGATATCTTCCAGGGGAATACCGACTTCCGCAGCCTTGGCGGCACATTCCCTGGCCAAGGTCTCAGCCTGCTTGTCGATCCTGGCCTGGGACTGGCAATGGACCTTTTCGCCGATCCATCCCCGCAAGAACTCGATCGCGTGTTCACTCATACTGCTGTTCCCTGGCGGCAAAGCCGTTGGTAATCATAAACGTCGGCATCCCGCAAAGGATGCATCCTCCCATTCCAGCCGAGTCGCGGCCAGCCGGCAAGTCAATGCCGTGCAGGGTCCACAGAGCCGAAGGAAATCGAGGATTCAAGCACATTTCTGATTCTGGAGGGTTGCTTCCGTGAGCTGGATCAATCCAGCTTCGCGCCACTGTTTCTATTTGCTTTTCCGGTTTTCCAGCCGATTTTTCGTCACAAATGATGGCGCAATGCGTAACACATTTTTACAGTCGCTCCGGAGGGCTGCGCTTGGCGCGCCGGTCGAAGCCGCCGCTATATAGTGATATCCCCATGCAATGTCGACTCCCGGAACGTCGCACCTCGCCAGCCCCTTCAGAAGGTCTCAACCCAGGGCCTGAGCTCCATCTCCCAGGTCCAGGCGCTGCGGTGCTGGCGATGAATGGAGAGATAGGCCTCGGCGATCGCGTCCGGGGACAGCCGGCGATCCTGCGGGCCGGACTCCTGTCCGGACGCGGCCGAAGCAATGGCGCCATCGATGATGAAATGCGCGACGTGGATATTCTTCGGCGCCAGTTCACGGGCCATGGACTGCGCCAGCCCGCGCAAGCCGAATTTTGGCATGGCAAAACCGGCGGAGCCGGCGAACCCCTTCACGCTGGCCGTCGCGCCGGTGAAAAGGATCGAGCCCGATCCTCGCACGACGAGCCGGCGAGCCGCCTGCTGGCCAACCAGGAACCCGCCATAGGCGCCAACCAGCAAAGCCTGACGGACGGCCTCGGGATCGAGTTCGGCTATTGGTCCGCGGGCGCGTCCGCTGGCGTTGAAAATCACCAGCGAGAGCGGACCGGCCTTGTCGGCGACATCGAACAGGTGCTCCACCGACGCGGCATCGGAAACATCCGTTGCCACGGCCTGCGCGCCGGTCTCGACCTGCAAGGCACCAAGCTTCTCAATGTTGCGGGCGGCCAGAACGACGCTGAACCCTTCCTTCGCGAGGAGGCGCGCCAGCGAGGCGCTCAAGCCGGAACCCGCACCGGCGATAATTGCGACATTGGATGTCATGAAACCTCTCCTTCTTTCCACGGGACCGCGGTCGATGGCTGGCGAATGAGCTGTGGTGAACTTGCCGGATCAGCGCGGCGACGGCAACGCGCAACGTGGCTAGAAAAAGGCCGGGCGCGAAACCGGCCCGGCCAAAAAGAAGGTCATAACCTTCAGAGGGGAACACCGCTCGGCGAAATGGGAGGAAAACACCGAACGGATTTTTCTTTTTTGAACCGATTCGCGGACGGATACGACGAATTGTTTTCCAAAGATCGGGCAAAATGGCGAAAATCCTGTCCTTTCTTACGGAGGAAGGTCAGCCAACCCGGCTTTCCCCTTCGAGCAGATCCGCATAATGGCGCCGAGCGACGTCGGGATGCGAGCGTAGCCGGCTTTTCAGCACATTGGTTCCGACATCGCGAAACAGCGGATTGTCCGGATCGCTGGCCGGCCCGCGCGCCTGTGCCGCCAGTTCCTCGGAAAGGCCAAGCAGCGGGATCGTCGCATCGAGCCTGGCACTGAAGAAGAACGGCACCGAAATGCGCTCGACGCCGGCGGGCGGCGTCACCACGCGATGCACGGTCGCGCGCAAATAGCCGTTGGAGGCCAGTTCGAGCAATTCGCCGATGTTGACGACGAGCGTGCCGGGGATGGGGTCCACATCCACCCAGCTGCCGTCATAATCGACCTGCAGCCCCTTATTGTCATCCTGGAGCAGCAGTGTCAGGAAGCCACCATCCTTGTGCGCGCCGACACCCTGGTCGCCATCGGTTGCATCACGGCCGGGGTAGCGCACGATCTTCATGCGATGGTTGGGCTCGCTGCTGTAGATCGGATCGAAGGCATCCTCGGGCTGATCGAGCGATTGCGCGAAGGCTTTCAGCAGCCGGATCGCCACGGCCGTCACCTTGCTCTGCCAGGCAAGCAGAGCCGGTTTGAGATCCGGCAGCGCCGCGGGCCACTGGTTCGGTCCCTGCAGCCGCGTCCAGGCGGGAATTCCCGGCCCTTGCGCGATTGCCTGGCGTTCGACGCCGATGTCGAGTTGCTCGCGCCAGTCCTCCCTGCCCTTGGTCAGTTCGCCGCCGGCGCGGGTGTAGCCGCGAAACTGCGAGGACTTGACCATCTCGATCGCCAGCTTGTCGGCCTCCGGCAAGGCAAAGAACTGGCGCGACGCGGTGAGCACCTCGCTGATCTCCGCCCAGGAGATGCCATGCCCGGCCAGATAGAAAAAGCCGATGTCGCGCGACGCGGAACGAAGATCCGCCAGAAATGTCCGGCGTTCCGACGCGCCTTGTTCAAGACGGCTCAGATCGAGCACAGGCACTATTCTGGGCATATCAAGCTCCTTTCCCAGTGCTTTCCGGATGTTGTTTGAAAATTCCGTCCGAAAAACCCAGCCGATTAAACATGCAGGCACTTTTTGCGCCACCCTAATCGCCATCATTGCGCGCTAGTCTTATCGACTTCGGATGGCCGGGAAAGGAACGATCGGCCCTTAGGCGCGGCCGTGACGAACAATTTTTCCATTCGCAGGGACAAGCGGATGATGATCGCGGTCCGAAGGAATTCAGGCGAAGCGGAGCCGCTCCGCCTCGCTCGGCGGCTGCTTCGATAGCACCGTCCTTTCAGCCCGCAAGTACAAGGCAGAAGGGCGAAATCGTGCCTGTCATTCGGCGATTTGATTGGGCCACATCACGGCAACAGTCCGCCGTAATATCAAACACTATTGGCAACCACCTTTCAGCTACCCGTTCCTGTCGAATTGAGAGCTATTGTCTCGAGGGCGATTGTCCAGACCGGCGTTAATCGCTTTGGTCCCGTTCCCTGAGGGGCCGATCGCTCAAGAGGAGATCGCGAGATGCGGCTCGGGCCGGCCAACGTGCCCTATGTGATCAGCCGCGACGCCGACTACGCCGTGCCTGTCGATGGCGACGATCGGGACATCCCCGCCGTCCTCGTCGAGATCCGCCAGGATTTGCTGGCGAACCGGGCCGGCATCGAGGAGTGGGCGAACCGGCTGGCGGCGGCGCTGCCCGCACATGAGACGGAGACGGTTTCGTGAGGACCAGCGCCTGACGCGGTGGCAGCCGATGTGAACTGAGCCGCGGAGGAGCCAGACCCATAGCAATGCGAAAGTCCACGCCTGTGGCGGAGGCGCGGGCTTTCGTCACTGCAATGCGGGCGGCTCAGGCGGCCCGCCGGCTTTGTCTCGGCCACAAATTCTGGTTCATGCGGAACAGGTTCAGCGGGTCATAGAGCTGCTTGATCTCCAGAAGCCGCTGGTAATTGCCGCCATAGGCCGCTTCCACCCGGTCGACCTCGTCCTCAGGCATGAAGTTCACATAGGCTGTGCCGGCGGCATAGGGCTTGGCCGCCTCATAGAGGCCGCGCGCCCAGCCGATGCAGGCCCTGTCCATTGCCGGTTCGCGCCAGCGGGCATGAACATTCATGACGAAGTGCGAGCTGCGTTGCGGAAACGCCGTCGCGTTCTGCGCCACACGGCCCGCCGCACCGCCGACATGGCCGATGAATATCTCGCATTCCGGGCCAGGAAGCTCACGTATCGCTTCGGTGACGACCTCAGCTGCCCTGTCGGAGAGCTCGGTGAAGTCATGGCTCTTCCAGTAGTTGCGGGCGCCGGGGGCGAGCAATGGGTCGAATGCCTGCTGCCAGCCGGCGAACGGGTTGGGGCCGACGACATCGGCTATCGGCGAACCGATGGCGCGAAGCTTCTTCGTCGCCTTTTCTCCCGCCTGGAGATCACCGCAATAGCACATGGCCAGCACCAGAACATCCTTGCCATGCCACTCGGCCGGCAGGAAGGGCAGTGGCGGCGCTTGGCGCATGACCACCCAGCAGGTCAGTTCGTCGGGCGCTGTTTCGAGCGCGTTGCGATACTCCTCCAGCACCTTCTCGGCGTCGGCGAAAGGATGCACGACAAGCCCAGACAGAACCTGCGGACCCATCTGGTGGAGCTGAAACTCGAATGCCGTGACAATGCCGAAATTGCCGCCGCCGCCACGCAATGCCCAGAACAGGTCCGGATTTTCCGTCTGGCTGGCGCGCAGCAACATGCCGTCGGCGGTGACCACATCGGCAGAGACAAGATTGTCGATTGTCAGGCCGAATTTGCGGGTGATCCAGCCAAAGCCACCGCCCAGGGTCAGGCCTGATATGCCGGTGGTCGAATTGATGCCGGTCGGCACCGCCAGCCCAAAGGCCTGCGTTTCGCGGTCGACATCGGCGAGCGTGGCGCCGGGTCCAACCCATGCCCGCCGTGCGGCGGGATCGACCCGCACCGACTTCATCGGCGACAGATCGATCATCAGGCCGCCATCGCAGACGGCGCTGCCGGCAATGTTGTGGCCGCCGCCGCGCACGGAGACGAGAAGCCTGTTTTCCCTGGCGAAATTTACGGCACGGATGACGTCGGAGGCGCCCACGCAACATACGATCACCCCGGGGCGCCGGTCGACCATGGCATTCCAGATGGTGCGGGCCTCGTCGTAGGCTGCGTCCCCCTGCTGAAGCAGTGTGCCGCGCAATTGTGCCGAAAGCGTTTCGATGGTTGCGGCGTCGATTGTCGTCTTGCCGCGATCAAGCGTGGTGAGGCTCATGGTGTTCATGGTTTCCTCCCGATTTGCTTATGAGCCGATCTCCTTCAAACGCCTTCAATTCTGCTCTTATGTTAGACATCGCGCAAGTTACGCCAGACGGTGAGCCGCCGCTTGGCGCGCATCAAGGGCGGTGACCAGTCGAAGGTCGCTTGGCCGACGCCGCGAAGCATTCCGGAGCAACTGAGGGGAACGATGCATAGCGGACAAAAAATCCTGGCAGGCATGTCACACTGGCAGATGCTGCCTCGTCATGCGGTCGGCACCAACAGAAGGAAGCCCACCATGACCGCAAAAATCGACCTCTTTGCCGCCGCCCCTTCGCTGATGAAGAACTGGCAGCGATCCTCGATCGAGCTCTCCGCCGCCGCCAGTCTCGAGCACAGCCTCACCGAACTGGTGAAGCTGCGTGCCTCGCAGATCAATGGCTGCGCCAACTGCATCAATCTTCACGCCACAGAAGCGCGCGAGAACGGGGAAACCGAGCAGCGCATCTACCTTTTGCCCGCCTGGCGTGAAGCGCCCTGCTACAGCGACCGCGAACGCGCCGCACTCGGCTGGACCGAGGCCTTGACCCGGCTCTCGGAAGGTACCAGCCATGCAAGCGCCTATGATGCGTTGAAGGCGCATTTCACGGAGGAGGAGCAGATCAAGCTTACCTTGACGATCAACATCATCAACGCCTGGAACCGCATCGCCGTCGGTTTCGGCCTGTATGCCGACCCGGCTGCCGTGAAGGCCGCCCGGGTGGCCGCGGTCTGATGACTAGCTCAGCGCCCGACGACGACGCCGCGGCGGGCTTCGGCCCGCTGCGTCCAAAGCTCATGCGTGTCGCCTACCGCATGCTGGGCTCGGTGTCGGACGCCGAGGATGCCGTGCAGGAGGCCTTCATCCGCTGGATGAAGGCCGACCGCAGTGCCGTCCGCGAACCCGAGGCATTCCTGCGCCGCACGGTGACGCGGCTGTGTCTCGACCAGCTCAAATCCGCGCGGCACAAACGCGAGACCTATGTCGGCCCCTGGCTTCCCGACCCCGTTGTGGACGAGGACGAGGTGGAGGACGTAACCTTGCCGCTGATGCTGGTGCTGGAGCGCCTGTCTCCGCTCGAGCGTGCCGCCTTCCTGCTGCACGATGTGTTCGGGCTCGGGTTCGACGAGGTCGCGGCCGCCATCGAGCGCGACCCGGCGGCCTGCCGCCAGCTCGCGGCCCGGGCGCGTGGCCATGTCCGCGAGGCGCGGCCCCGTTTCACGGTAGAAAGGCAACGCGGCCTGGCGCTCGCCGAGGCCTTCTTCACGGCCTCGCGCAGCGGCGACATGAAGGCGCTTGGCGCCATGCTGGCGACCGATGTCATCGCCCATGCCGACGGTGGCGGCAAGCGCCCGGCGGCCACGCAGCCGGCCCTGGGCTTGGATGCCGTCATGAGACAGTATGAACAGGTCGCCGCCTGGTTGCGCACGCATGGCTCGAAGCTTGTCCGCGTCGGTTTCATCAACGGATTGCCGGGGTTCGTCACCCTGGAAGCCGATGGCGAATTCCAGACCACCGCACTCGACATCGAGGATGGGAAGATCGCGGCGATCTACGTCGTGCGCAATCCCGACAAGCTCAGGCACCTGCATTGAGGTGCCTGGCTGGTCACGCCAGCCCGAGCTGCTCGACCGCACGCATGATGCCACGCAACTCGGCGAGGCCTTTCAGCCGGCCGATCAGCGAGTAGCCGGGATTGATCTTCCTCTTGCCGATGTCGTCGGCGAGCAGGTGGCCATGGTCCGGCCGCATCGGGATGCGCCAGTCGGCACGGCCCTCCTTGCGACGGCGTGCCTCCTCCTGCATCAGAGCGAGGATGACATGCGCCATGTCGGTGCCGCCCTCGAGATGCTCGGCTTCATAGAACGACCCGTCCTCCTCGATCGTGATGTTGCGCAGATGGACGAAATGGATGCGGTCGGCGAATTCCTTGACCATGGCGACGATGTCGTTGTCGGCGCGCGTGCCGTAGGAGCCGGTGCAGAAGGTCAGCCCATTGGCCGGGCTGTCGACGGCGCTGAGGATGAAGCGAGCATCCTGCGCGGTCGAAACGACGCGCGGCAGGCCATAGAGCGAAAAGGGCGGGTCGTCGGGATGGATGCACATGCGCACCCCCTCCCCTTCGGCGACCGGAATGATCTCGCGCAGGAACCAGGCGAGGTTGTCGCGCAACTCCTTAGGCCCAATCCCATCATACTCCGTCAAAGCCTCGCGGAAACTGTCGCGGTCATACTTGCGCTCGGTTGCCGGCAGACCGGCGATGAGGTTGCGCTCGATCTGATCGACCTGCTCTGGCGTCAACGCCTTCAGCCGCTTCTCGGCTTCGGCGATCCGCGCCGGCGTATAGCTGGCGGCGCCGTTCTTGCGCTGCAGCACGAAAAGGTCATAGGCGGCAAAATCGATGGCGTCGAAACGCAAGGCATAGCCGGTAGTCGGCAGGCGATACATGAGGTCGGTGCGCGTCCAGTCCACCACCGGCATGAAATTGTAGCAGATCGTTTTGATACCTGCCTTGGCGAGCGTGCGGATGCTGTCGCGATAGTAGCCGGCGTAGCGCTCGCGTTCCGGCGCGCCGATCTTGAAGGAATTGTGGACCGGGATGCTCTCGACCACCGACCATGTGAGGCCGGCGGCCTCGATGATCCGTTTGCGCTCGAGCACATCGGCTTCGGGCCAGGCCCTGCCATCGTAGATGTGGTGAAGCGCCGAAACCACGCCGGTGGCACCGGCCTGCCTGACATGATCCAGTGTCACCGGATCATCCGGACCATACCAGCGCCAGCACTGTTCCATGAAGCCTCCTCAATGTTCGGTAACGACCATATTGTTGGACCAACGGCATGTCAATAATCCACTTTTGGCTGGCACTTCGAGCCTTTTTACGGCTTGTCAATTGATTTTCTAGTCGAGAAGCACTAGTCTTGGTCCAACAAATCGCAAGGAGGGACTCCTTGGAGCAAGAAGTGGCGGAAGATGCGGGGGGCAGCAGCTCGGCCGTCGACCAGACCGTGCAACAGATCCTCGACCTCATTCGAAACCGCGCCATGTCGGTCGGCGACGTCCTGCCCACCGAACGCGAGCTTGGCGAACTGTTCGGCGCCAGCCGCAACACGATACGCGAAGCGCTGCGCACCATTCGCACCTATGGTCTGATCGATCCCAAGCCGCGCGTCGGCGCGGTGCTAGCCGATCGCCATGATATCGCGATCCAGAACTTCTTCGCCGCACAGATGGATATTTCGAGAACCTCGTTTAACGACATACAGGGGTTTCGCCGCATCATTGAAGTGAGCATCGGCGACCACATCATTCTCAATGCCAGCGCCGCCGAACTCGACGCCCTGGACGAGGTCAACGGCCTGATCGAGACCAGCAAGGATGTCCAGGAAGCCGCACAGCGCGATTTCGATTTCCACATGGCGCTGATGAAGCTCGCCGGCAACCGCATGCTGGTGCAGACCTACCAGTTCCTGTCGCCGGTCATCCTGCACATCATGACAGTCGGCAAATCGATCCGGCCGGTGTTGAGAGAAACACGTCACGCCCATGGCGAGATTATTGCCGCGCTTCGCTCGCGCGACCGCATTGCCTACAGCTATTTGATGAGCCGGCATCTCGATTTCGGGCTGCGCTTCGTTCCCGACGACCTCGAAAACGCACGGACCTCGCCGGCAATGCCGGGCCCGACTTCTTCCAAGGATTTGCCCAATGACTGACTTTGAAAACAAGGTCGCGTTGATCACCGGCACGACCGGCATCGCGCTCGCCACCGCAAGGCGGCTGGCGCAGGGAGGTGCGGCGATCGTCGCCTGCGGCATCGACAGAGCCGCCAATGCCGCCATGCAGGAAAGCCTTGCCAAGGCCGGAGCGGATGCGCTGGTGCAAACGGTCGACGTGTCCGTTTCCGATCAGGTTCGCGACGCGGTAGTCGCCGGCGTCGTGAAATTCGGCGGCATCGACATCATCGTCAATTCCGCTGCGGTCCATCCCTACGGGACCGCGACGACGACCGATTGGGAAACCTGGAACCGGGCAATGACGGTCAATGTCGGCTCGATCTACCTGACCGCCCATTTCGGCATTCCGGAAATGATCAAGCGCGGCGGCGGCGCTATCGTCAACGTCGCCTCGGTGCAAGGCTTCGCCTGTCAGCAGAACGTTGCCGCCTATGCCACGACCAAGGGCGCCATCCACACGTTGACGCGCTCGCTCGCACTCGATTACGCGGCAGCAGGCATAAGGGTGAATTCGGTCAGCCCCGGCTCGATCCGCACGCCGATCCTGGAAAAGGCCGCGCGTGGCGACCACGGCAGCGACGCCGATGTCGAGGAAGCTTACAAGCGCTTCGGCGCTGCCCATCCGCTTGGCCGCATCGGCGAGCCGGAGGAAGTGGCGGAGCTCATCGCTTTCCTGTGCTCGTCAAAAGCCGGCTTCTGCACCGGCGCCGATTACAGGATCGACGGCGGCCTGACCGCCGGCATTGGCGTCAAGTAGAGCCTCGGCGATCGGCTTGGCCTCAGGGGTTTCGAGACCGCAGTGTCCGCAAGGTGATCGAGTAGCGATGCTCGGCAAGCGGCGGGATGCTGTGCTCCCACTCCGTGCGCGAAGGTCCCGTCATGAGATAGGCCGATCTTGGCTCGACGACGATGGTCCGGCGCTCCCACCCGTCACCGCTCTTTCGCCGCAGCCGGAAACTGCAGGGCGCCAGCAGCGAGATGCCGGCGACATCCTCGAAATGCGGCTTGTCGCGATGCCAGCCGATACCGGCGCCAGGCCGGTATTCATTGATCAGCACCTGCGCGAAAGCCTCGACCGGCCGGCGCGCAAGGGCCGCGACCTTGTCGCGCACAGGCAGCAGGAAGTCTGGGATCGGCAGCGCCTCGACCACTTCGCGCCGGTCATAATCGTAGCGCAGACCAAACCCGACGACACGCCGGTTTGCCAGATGGCCATGGAAATCGAACGCCTGGAACGGCAGTCCCTCGAGATGCCGGGCAAGCTCTGTCTCTTCCTGCTGCGTGATGAATCCGGGCTGATAGGCAAAGCCCTCCGGCAAATCCTCGGCGTCACCAAAGAGGTCATGCTGGAATGCCAGGGCCCGGCCGGTTGCTTTCGATTTGAGGCGTGACATCCCGCCTAGATGGTGAGGGCGGAGCAGCCGGGCAATACGAGCGGCGCCTCGGCGGTTGATGGATGATGCGATGAATGACGACTGGGAACCGGAACCACGCCTGGCGGATTTATCTAGCTGAGCAGTCAGGTAGCCAACATGCCGTCGACCGCGATCCGAAGCACACAATACGATCCCGCGACCAGAATCCTCTCCGTCTGGTTCGTGCCGAGCGGCCATCGCTACGACTATGCGGAGGTTGCCCCGGCAACCTATGCCGCTTTCAGGAAAGCTGCCTCGAAAGGCCGCTTCTTCAATGAATTCATCAGGGATCACTACAGCTACCGCCGTGTGGCATGACGCGGGCGGCATGATCGTCTTTTTTGCGCAAACCTTTTCGTCCGACGCGCGTTGTTCCTCCTCGAAGCCGAGGAGAGCGCCATGCAGAGCAGGACAGCCAGCGAAGCCGCCAAGCAGCGTCGCATCCAGCGTGGCATCGATGCCAGGGACAAATCGAAAGGCAACGGCAAGGGCCAACACGCCATGCAGGCAGGCGCCCGAAAATACCCCGAGCCACCCTTTCCCGAGCAACATCATCCCAAGCCGGGGGATGAATGGGCGATCGAACCGGCGCCGCTCTACGATGCGCCCTTCTACCTCGGATCGAAAAAGCTCGAAGACAAGGTCGCTCTCATCACCGGCGGCGATTCCGGCATCGGCCGTTCGGTGTCGGTTCTGTTCGCCCGCGAGGGCGCCGACATTGCGATCGTCTATCTGGCCGAGGACAGGGATGCCAAGGCGACAAAGTCCGCCGTCGAGGCGGAGGGACGGCGCTGTATCCTGGTGAAGGCCGACGTCAGCGAACGCGACGAATGCCGCAACGCGGTGGCGCAAACGGTCAAGGCATTCGGCCGCATCGACGTGCTGGTCAACAATGCGGCATTCCAGATTCATTCAAGCGAGTTCGCAGAACTGACCGAAGAGCATTTCGACACGACGCTGAAGACCAACCTCTACGGCTATTTCCATATGGCACAGGAAGCCGTCCCGCATATGAAGCCGGGCTCGGCCATCATCAACACCGGTTCGGTCACCGGCATCGACGGGTCGAAGGCGCTGGTCGACTACTCCATGACCAAGGGCGGCATCCATGCCTTCACCCGCGCCCTCTCCGGCAATCTCCTCGGCAAGGGCATCCGGGTGAACGCGGTTGCACCGGGTCCGGTATGGACCCCGCTCAACCCTTCGGACAAGGAGGCCGGTGACGTTTCGAAGTTCGGCGCGGACACACCGATGAAGCGGCCGGCGCAGCCGGAGGAACTCGCACCGGCCTATGTGTTTCTCGCCTCGCCACATTGCTCGAGCTACATCACCGGCGAGATATTGCCCGTGGTCGGCGGCTACTGAGGTCCAATGCAATGTATTTCATCGCATTGGCGACGGATTACGACGGCACGCTGGCGCATGACGGGATCGTCTCGAAGACGACCCTTGCCGCGCTGGAGCGGTTCAAGAAAAGTGGCCGCAAGCTGGTGCTCGTCACGGGGCGCGAGCTGCCCGACCTCAAACGCGTCTTTCCCGAGATCGGCCTTTTCGACAAGGTGGTCGCCGAGAACGGAGCGCTGATCTACACGCCGGCCAGTGAGGAAGAGCGGGTGATCTCACCTTCGCCGGAAACCGAATTCGTCTCCAGACTGAAGAAGCAGGGCGTCAAGCCGCTTTCCGTCGGCCGGTCGATCGTCGCGACCTGGGAGCCGCATCAGACGACCGTGCTCGAAACCATCAAGAAGATGGGGCTCGAACTGGAAATCATCTTCAACAAGGGCGCGGTGATGATCCTGCCGAGCGGCATCAACAAGGCCACCGGGCTGGCCGCGGCGCTGCAGGATCTCCGGCTGTCGCCACACAATGTGGTCGGTGTCGGCGACGCCGAGAACGACCATGCCTTCCTGAAGGCTTGCGGCTGCAGCGTCGCCGTCGACAATGCAATTCCCGCGGTCAAGACCACAGCGGATCTGGTCACGCGTGGCGCACGCGGGAAAGGCGTGGAGGAACTGGCCGACAGGCTGATCAAACGCGATCACGACATCCTGCCAAGGCGGCATGACGGCATCGTGCTGGGCTCCGCCGGCGGCGACGAGATCTACCTGTCGCCAACCGACACGATCCTCATCGCCGGCAGCTCCGGCATCGGCAAGTCCACCCTGGCCACCGCGCTGACGGAACGCTTCGTCGAGAGCGGGTTTCAATTCTGCATCTTCGACCCCGAAGGTGATTATGACGGCCTCGAAGGCGCCGTGCGTCTGGGCGACGGCTCGAGCGCGCCGACCAAGGCGCAAGTGCTGGACCTCATCGAGAAAGCCGATAGCAATGTCGTCATCAATGGATTGGCGCTGCGCGTCAATGAACGCCCAGATTTCTTTGCCGACCTGCTGCCCGGCCTAGGCAGTTTTCGACGTCGAACGGCCAGGCCGCACTGGCTTGTCATCGACGAAGCTCATCATCTTCTGCCCAAGCGGCGTGATGATACGCGCGCGATCCTGTCCCTGGAATTGCCGGGCACTGTGCTCATCACAGTGCATCCCGAAGCGATCTCGACCGACGCGCTGCGCCTGGTGACCGCCATCATCGCCCTTGGCCCCAAGGCAAAGGGTGTTGTCAAGGCCTACTGCAGCGAGACCGGCATCGACCCGCCAAAGGACATGGCCTCGCCCAAGGGTGAGCGCGTGCTGTTCTGGCGACCGCAGAAACGCAAGAAGATCGCCATGGTCAAGGTCATCGAGCCGCTTCAATCCCTCAAGCGGCACAGCCGCAAATATGCCGAGGGGCAACTCGACGAGGCGGGCAGTTTCTATTTCCACGGCCCCGACGATGCGATGAACCTCAGGGCCCACAATCTGATGATTTTCGCTCAGATCGCCGAGGGAATCGACGACAGCACCTGGCAGTTCCACCTGCGTGCCGGCGACTATTCCAAATGGTTCCGCAACCAGATCAGGGACAAGGATCTGGCGCGCGAAACCGCCGAGGCGGAGAACGATAAAAGGCTCTCCGCCGAGGAGAGCCGCAAGCGTGTGCTTGATGCAGTGCGCCGCCGCTACACGGCTCCCGCCACGGCACCGGAAGACTAGCGCGCAACGCGTCTGCTTTGTCTGTTCATGACCTTTTCCGGGGTCAGTTGGAACTCACCCGGCGGCTTCACGTTCAGACCCTGTTCAACAGGAGATACGGCCATGCCACGAGGCGACAAATCGAAATACACCGACAAGCAGGAGCGCAAAGCCGACCACATTGCGGAAGGCTATGAGAAGCGCGGCATCTCCGAGAAGGAGGCCGAACGCCGCGCCTGGGCCACGGTCAACAAGGATGATGGCGGCGGCAAGAAGGAAGGCGGCTCCGGGCGCGGCAAGCACACCGGCCACCCGGCAGCACACAAGGGCGGCAAGAGCGGCGGCAAGGCGTCAGCCGCACGCCCGGCTGCAAGTCGGTCGGAATCGGCGAGGAAGGCCGCGGCAACGCGCAAGCGGAATGCCGAGCACCATGCCCATTGACGTCGACAAACACCCTTTGGTCCGTCCTGAAAGACCAACATGATGAGGGCACAGGCATGAAATCGCGGCTCGTCAACGAGGCCGGCGGACAGCGAACATTTGTCGTGGTGCTCGACCCCGGCGAAGAAGCGTTCGGCACGCTGACCGCCTTCCCGATCGATCAAGCAGTCGACAGTGCTTCGCTGACAGAGATCGGCGCCTTTGAAAGAGCGATCGTGGGCTGGTTCGACCCCAATGCGAAGACCTACCGCAAAATCCCGATCGACGAACAATGCGAAGTTCTGAGCGCCATTGGCGATGTGGCGCTGGGCGATGACGGCAAGCCCAGTCTCCACGTTCATACGGTGTTAGGATTGAGCGACGGCACGACCCGGGGCGGACACCTGCTCGAGGCCATGGTTCGACCGACGCTGGAAGTGACTTTGATGGAGGCGCCCGGCCACCTGCGCCGTAGCAGGCGTCCGGAATTGGGCGTTGCGTTCATCGACCTGGACGGTTGATTTCGAGCCCGACTGCGGAGTTCAGCCTGCACCCGTCATGCCTTCTTGTCCAACTCCGCCGGTGCCTTGTCCGGCGGCGGCTCCCAGCCAAAGACGCTGCGGCCGCCAAGCAGGTGCGACTGGTCGAATTCGCCGGCAACGATTTCCTTCAGGCTGGGGCCGGTGACATATCGTTCGACCTGCCGCGACTGATCGTCGAGCCGCCGCAGCGCGCCGATTTCCTCGTCGCGGCCAAGCCTGGCTTTCTGCACCGCGGACTTCAGCACGCCGATCGTCTCGTCATAAACCTTGAGCGGAACCGGGAACGGGTGCCTGTCCTTGCCGCCATGGGCGAGTGAGAACCGGCCCGGATCCGAAAACCGGCACGGCGCGCCATGCACCACTTCGGCGACCAGCGCCAACGCGCGCACCGTGCGCGCGCCCACGCCAGGAACCAGGAGAAGCTCGGAAAAATCCGCCGGGCCACGTTCGGCGGCAGCGGCCATGTTGCCATGCAGGCGGCGCATGACGATATCGCTTTCGCGCACATCATGGTGAGCCGGCATGATCAGATGCGGCAGCATCGGCTGTTCCGGAGCCGCCGCTGTACCGGCATCCAGGGCAGCGAATTCGCGCAGGATGCGGTCTGGGCCGAGGTCCTGGAGCAGGTCCAGCTGTCCCTGGCGCGAGGCCTCGGCACGGCGGTCGGTCAGGTTGACGATCTCGCCCTGGTTGGCGCCCTCGATGGCGGCGTGCGGCTGATCGACGAAACTCTTCAAACCTTCGGACAGCCAATGGTAGCGGCGCGCCACCTTGCTGTCGCCGTTCATGCCTTGCTGCACCACCACCCAGTCGCCGTCGTCGGTGACGATGAAGCCGTGCAGATAGAGGTCGAACCCATCCTGGACGGCGGCACTGTCGACCTTGGCGACAAGCCGGCTGACGGTTGCCAGGCGCTGTCCGTCGAAGCCGATGCGCTCGCCGATGGCGGCCAGCTCATGCGGAGTTTTGCGCGAATGGGCGCCACGGCCGCCGCAGACATGAATGCCGAGTTCGCCCGACAGCGGCGTCAGACCGCGTTTCAAGGCGCCGACGACGCTGGTCGTGATGCCGGACGAGTGCCAGTCCATGCCCATGACAGCGCCGAAGGACTGGAACCAGAAGGGATGCGCCAGACGCCGCAGCAACTCGTTGCGGCCATAATGATGGATGATCGCCTCGCACATCACGGCGCCAAGCCGCGTCATGCGGTCGCCGAGCCATTTCGGTACGCGACCGCCGTGAAGTGGAAGATCAGCACTGCCCGATCGTTGCGCCAATTCCGTTGCCTGTTCCGATGTCTGTCTTGTCTCGACAGATAGGTATCCGAGCCCGCGCGAAGAAGCACCTGATGCTTGTGCCGCCTCGACGCCTGGTGACATTCAAGTCCAGTTCGAGAGAACCGTCTCCATCTCGACCGTTTCGACCTGCTGCGCGAAACGTTGGTGATAGACGGTGAGCAGGGCGTCGTGGGTTGCATCGGAAGAACTGCACAGCGCGTCCGTGACGAGAACCACGCGATAGCCGAAATCGATCGCGCCGAGCACCGTGGCCAGAACGCACACGTCGGTTTCACCGCCGGTGATGACCAGCGTATCGATCTCGTGTTCCATCAGAAAGGCTCGCAGACGGCCTTCAAACCAGGGCGAATAAATATGCTTGTCGATGACCGCCGCCGGCGGGCAGTAAGCGGCCAATGCCGGCAACAACTCGACCAATTCCGGACCGATGTTGTCGATCGCCATCGAAGACCAGCGCTCATAGTAGCGCCTCCATGTCCCGACACCCTGCCCCGCCCTCCGCGCGGGCAGGAAGCGCGTGAAGACCGTCTGTTCTGCCCGTCTTTCAACGAGCCTCACAATCTGGGGGAGGACACGCGTGATCCACGGCGTCGCCCACGGCGACGGTTCCGCAAACAGCCGCTGCATATCCACGCAGACATGCATGCACCCGTGACCCAACGGCCCATATGCCAAGCCCGGCACCGACATCAAAGAATATCCGGCTGGCGGTGTCTTCTCATGGACTTCTCCCAGTGTCGTCCAGGACATGGGAACGCCATAAGCCAGGACTCGTTCCTGAGTGGACCGGCGGCAGCCAACGCGATTGATCGACGCGTTCAGCCGGTACGACGCATCGCCCAACCAAGGAGCGATGCATGTCGGCGCGTTCGACGATCCGGCCTCGTTACAGCCCCACTGCAATTATGGATCAGGCCAGCGGCTTATCTGGGTTTGCCGCTGAATAGTCCTGCCGCACCACGACACTGAAGAACGATCGTTGAGCCTACCTCACCACGCGTTTCTCGAGCTTGCGGGCCAAAGTGCGTCGGTGCAGGCCGAGCCGGCGCGCGGTTTCGGAGATGTTGAAGCCGGTCTCGACGAGCGTTTCGTGGATACGCTCCCATTCGAGGTTCTTGATCGAGGTGGGACGGCTGCTCAACGAGACGGAAACATCGCCCTCGGCCCTGCCGAAGGCGGCTTCGATGTCGTCGGTGTTGGCGGGCTTGGCCAGGTAATGACATGCGCCAAGCTTGATCGCCTCGACAGCCGTGGCGATGCTGGCGAAGCCGGTCAGCACGACGATCCTCATCGACGTGTCACGGGCGCTGAGCAGCTTGACGCATTCCAGCCCGGAGCCGCCGGCGCCAAGCTTGAGATCGACGACGGCGTAGGCCGGAACCGCTGTTTCGAGGGCGCCGAGCAGCTCATCCCTGCCGTGGCAGACCACGACGTCGTAGTCACGCTTTTCGAAGGAGCGCTTCAGCGTCTTCGCGAAGGTGGCGTCGTCCTCGACGATAAACAGGGATCGATCAGGCCTCATGATCATCTCCATCGGTCAGCGCCGCGAGCGGCAGCGAAAGCGTAACACAGGCGCCCTGCTCCATGTTGCGCGCCGAAAAGTCGCCCCCCAGCTTTCGAACCACGTTGACGACGAGGAAAAGGCCAAGGCCACCGCCCGGCCGTCCCTTGCTCGACATATAGGGCTGACCGAGTGCGGCCAGAATACCCTGGTCAAAGCCCGGCCCGCGGTCACGCACCGAAATCACCAGTTTCTCGCCCTGCCGCTCGGCGGCGACGCCGACCCAATCCTGCGATGCCTCCAGAGCATTGTCGAACACATTGAAGATGACCTGCTTCAGTGCCGTGTCGGAGACGATCTGCTCGTCAGGTTCGAAATCGTTCTTGTAGTCCAGATTGAGCGGCTGGCGGCTGACACGCCATTCTTGGACGAGATCGTCGAGGAAATGGCGGATGCTGGTGCGGATCGTGCCCTCGCCCCGTGCCTGCCCCGACGACATCAGGATGCCGGACACGATGCTTTTGCAGCGTTCGATCTGCGCCTGCATTTCGGCCACGTCCCCGGCCAGTTCGCGGTTGCGCGTGACGCTGCGGATCTGGCGCCAGTCGGAGAGGATGACGGAGATGGTCGACAGCGGCGTGCCCAGTTCATGCGCGGCACCGGAGGCCAGCAGGCCCATGCGAACGATATGATCCTCCTCGGCCGAGTGCTGGCGCAGATCGGCGAGATAGGCGTCGCGCTCGCGCAGATTGCGGTTGATGCGCGTCATAAAGATGACGATCAGGCCGGCCGCCAGCACGAAGCAGATGAACATGCCCCTGATATGCAGGGCCAGCAGGTCGCTGCCGCCGTGATGCGGGATGGCGATCGGCTGGAACTGGAACGTGAGGAAGACGAAGCAGGCGGAAGCGGCGGCCACCAGGCTCCAGGTGGACCAGGGTGTCAAAAGCGCGGCGCCAAGCGTGATCTGCAGCAGGTAGAGCGACACGAACGGGTTCGAGGCACCGCCGCTGAGGTAAAGCTGGGTCGTCAGCGCCGCCATGTCGAAGATGAGCGCGACGAACAGCTGGGCGTTGCTGATCGGCCGCTGGCCGCGCGAAGCGAGCAGGCTGAAGATGTTCAGCCCGACCAGGAAAAGCACCACCCCGGCCATCTCCCCCAGCGGCAGCGGGATGTCGAACCAGTATTGCGTCACCAGAATGGTGAGCACCTGACCCGCCACCGCCAGCCAGCGCAGCTGGATGAGCAGGAGCAGGTTCTTCCTGTTCGCCGCGTCGGGATCGGGGACCGCGCCGTTCTTGCCCGCAAGCGATGCGGCCGCGAAGGATTTGTCGTTGCCAAGCGTTTGCGTCGGGACGCTCATCGTGCCGGTCCTCGCCGCCGGCGGGCGCCGATCATCGGCGCGGCCAGGGCCGCGGCAAGCATCGCAGCGAGCGTGAACCAGGTCAAAGCATAGACGAGGTGGCTGTTGCGGAGGGTCACGACCGTCAGGCCGCCGCGCGGCCAACCCGCGGATGCTTCCGCATCGACGAAATAAGGGGCGATGTCGTTCGTCAGGCCGCGCGTGGCTGCGATGGCGGCGACGTCGCGCGAATACCAGCGATTGCCCGCCGGATCATTGCTGCGCAGGAAGCCGCCGCCCGGCTCGCTCATGCGCAACAGGCCGTCGATGACGGTCGGCGAGCCGAGCCCGCCGCTTTCTTGTTCGAACTCGGCCTTGCGCTCCTGGGGAATGAAGCCGCGGTTGACCAGCACGACGAAGCCACGGTCGGTCCGCATCGGCGTCAGCACCCAATAGCCGCCGCCAAGCTCCGTCACCGCCTGCACGAGCGTGTTCTTGCCGCCCAAAAAGCGTCCGGCCAACCGCACATGGCTGTACTCGTAACCCGCGGCGGTCATGCCGCCCCATGTCGCCGGGCCTAGCGCATCGACAACCGGCGCATGGATGCGCTGGTCGACGCGTGCGATCAGGTCGAGCTTCCAGACCCGCCTTTCCAACTGCCATATGCCGAGCCCAACGAACACCGTCACGCCGAGGAGCCCAAGCAATGCGAGAAAAAGCCGCGACGCGGATGACCTGCCGGCATCCTTTCCTGGCGCGGCGGCCAAGCTGATGCCGGCCTGCCCGATCCTTACTTCGACAGTGGTCCTCCCCGCGCCCGGCGCCGGGCTCATGGCATCTCGCGCATGTCGTGAAGACCGGGCATCATGTTGGCGTTGAGGTGGTACATGACCCAGAGCGAGCCGGTCAGCACGATGACGACCAGGATCAGCGTGAAGATCAGCGCCAGCATCGACCATCCGCCCTCCGAGGCGGTATTCATATGCAGGAAGAAGACCATGTGGACGACGATCTGCACCACCGCGAAGGCCATGACGACGATGGCCGTGGCCTGCTTGTCGTCGATGGCGCCGCTCATGACCAGCCAGAACGGAATGGCGGTCAGGATCACCGACAGGACGAAGCCGGTCAGATAGCCCTTGAACGACCCGTGCGCGGGCCCGCCATGGCCGTGGCCGTGACCCTGGGCATGATCATGAGCGCTCATCGCAACATCCCCATCAGATAGACGAAGGTGAAGACGCCGATCCAGACGACGTCGAGGAAATGCCAGAACATCGAGAGGCACATCAACCGGCGGCGGTTGGCCTCGGTGAGGCCGAACCGGGAGACCTGCGTCATCAGCGTCACCAGCCAGACGGTGCCGAAGGTGACGTGCAGCCCGTGCGTTCCGACCAGCGTGAAGAAGGACGACAGGAAGGCGCTGCGCTGCGGCGTGGCGCCTTCATGGATCATGTGTGCGAATTCGTAGAGCTCGATCGACAGGAAGGCCAGGCCGAACAGGCCGGTCACGGCAAGCCACGCTTGCGTCGCCGCGACGCGGCCCTTGTCCATGGTCAGCATGGCAAAGCCATAGGTGATCGAGGACAACAGCAGCATGGTGGTGTTGACCGCCACCAGATCGAGATCGAACAGGTCCTTTGGCGCTGGCCCCGCCGCGTAATTGCCGCCGAGCACGCCGTAGGCCGCGAACAGCATGGCGAAGATCAGGCAGTCGCTCATCAGATAGAGCCAGAAGCCGAGCATGGTGCTGCTGCCTTCGGCGTGCGCATGCTCTTCTTCCAGGTGGAAGACCGGTCCGGTGCCGGCCGTGGTCGCACTCGAATCCATGATCAAACCCTAGCCCTGGGCGGCGAGGAGCGTCGTCCTCGCCTCCTCCGTCTGCGTGACCTCGGCAGCCGGAATGTGGAAATCGCGGTGATAGTTGAAGGTGTGGCCGATCGCGGTGGCGATCAGGCAGACGAAGCTCAGCGCCGCCAGCCACCAGATGTACCAGATCAGGCCGAAGCCGAGCGCCACGCTGAAGGCGGCCAGGATGACGCCGGTGCCGGTATTGCTCGGCATTTGGATCGGCTTGAAGCCGGAGAGCGGTCTGACATAGCCAGCCTTCTTCATGTCCCACCAGGCGTCATTGTCGCGCACGACCGGCGTGAACGCGAAGTTGTAGGCGGGCGGTGGCGAGGACGTCGACCATTCGAGCGTGCGGCCGTCCCAGGGATCGCCGGTCGGATCGGTCAGAGCCTCGCGCTTGCGGATGGAGACGAAGATCTGGATCAGGAACGCGGCGATGCCGGCGGCGATCAGCACCGCGCCGAAGGCGGCGATGACGAACCATATCTGCAGCGAGGGATCGTCGAAGACACGCATGCGGCGCGTCACACCCATCAGGCCGAGTATGTAGAGCGGCATGAAGGCGAACCAGAAGCCGACCACCCAGCACCAGAAGGACACCTTGCCCCAGAACGGATCGAGCTTGAAGCCGAAGGCCTTGGGCCACCAGTAGGCGATGCCGGCGAACAGGCCGAACAGCACACCGCCGATGATGACGTTGTGGAAATGCGCGATCAGGAACAGGCTGTTGTGCAGCACGAAGTCCGCCGGCGGCACGGCAAGCAGCACGCCGCTCATGCCGCCGACGACGAAGGTGAGCATGAAGGCCATCGTCCACATCATCGGCAGTTCGAAGCGGATGCGGCCGCGATACATGGTGAACAGCCAGTTGAATATCTTCGCTCCCGTCGGGATCGAGATGATCATCGTGGTGATGCCGAAGAAGGAATTGACGCTGGCGCCGGAGCCCATGGTGAAGAAGTGGTGCAGCCAGACCAGATACGACAGGATGGTGATGACCACCGTCGCGTAGACCATCGAGGTGTAGCCGAACAGGCGCTTGCCGGAGAAGGTCGAGGTGACCTCGGAAAAGACGCCGAACAGCGGCAGGATGAGGATGTAGACTTCCGGGTGACCCCATATCCAGATGAGGTTCACATACATCATCGGGTTGCCGCCGAAGTCGTTGGTGAAGAAGTTGGTGCCGACATAGCGGTCGAGCGCCAGGAGCGAGAGCACCGCCGTCAGCACTGGGAAGGACGCCACGATCAGCACGTTGGTGCACAGCGACGTCCAGGTGAAGACAGGCATGCGCATCATGGTCATGCCGGGCGCGCGCATCTTGATGATCGTGCAGATCAGGTTGATGCCCGACAGCGTGGTGCCGACGCCCGCCACCTGCAGCGCCCAAATGTAATAATCGACGCCGACATCCGGACTGTAGCCGATGCCGGAGAGCGGCGGATAGGCGAGCCAGCCGGTGCGGGCGAATTCGCCGACGAACAGCGAGGCCATGACCAGGATGGCGCCGCCGACCGTCATCCAGAAGCTGAAATTGTTGAGGAACGGGAAGGACACATCGCGCGCGCCGATCTGCAGCGGCACGACAAAGTTCATGAGGCCAGTGACGAAGGGCATCGCCACGAAGAAGATCATGATCACGCCATGCGCGGTGAAGATCTGGTCGTAGTGATGCGAATTGAGGTAGCCCTCGGAACCGTTGAAGGCGATGGCCTGCTGCAGGCGCATCATGATGGCGTCGGAGAAGCCGCGCAGCAGCATGACGAGACCGAGCACCATGTACATGATGCCGATCTTCTTGTGGTCGACGCTGGTGAACCACTCGCGCCACAGGTAACCCCACAGCTTGAAATAGGTGATGACGCCGAAAAGGGCGATGCCGCCGAGCGCCACCGCGACGAAGGTGGCGACGACGATCGGCTCATGCAGCGGCAGCGAGTCCCAGGTGAGACGGCCGAAAATGAATTTGCTCAGCGTATCGGGCATCGGCTGTCTCTCACAATTCGCGCCGCAGCAGGCCGAGCGGCGGCGTATCCGCCTCGGCGCGACGGCTCTCGGTCCCGGGCCTCAGCAGCCCTGCCCCGCGCAGCGGGGAAAGATTCCTGGCCGGCCAATCCTTTGGCGTCGCATCGCTGGTCGCGCGCGCCGCGGCAGCCGCCTCCTCCGCAGTGCAGATGCTGGCGACATAGGAGGGATCGTTGCCGAACACCGCACCACGCCGGGCGAGCTTGTCGTATCGCAGCGGCAGCGTGTTGCGCACACCGGCAAGACCGAGACCGCCCTTGGCGTCGATCGACATCATCTCGTTCATGCACATCTTGCCGCGCTCGACGCACAGATTGAGAATGGCGCCATAAAGATCGGGATCGACGGAGGCATAGTGGCGGACCGGCTCGTTCTCGCTCGGCTTTTCAAGTTCGAGATAGTTGTCGCGGCTGAGCGCCGCCGACGCGGCTCTGGCCTGCGCCACCCACTGGTCGAAAGCCTGGTCAGACAGGCCGCGGAAGGCAAAGCGCATCCCCGAAAAGCCGGCGCCGCTGTAATTGGCCGAGAAGCCGCTATAGGTGCCCGGCCGGTTGATGACGGCGTGGAGCTTCGTCTCCATCGCCGGCATGGCATAGATCTGCCCGGCAAGGGCTGGAATGTAGAAGGAATTCATCACTGCCGACGAGGTGATGCGGAAGTCGATCGGCTGATTGACCGGCGCCGCCAGCTCGTTGACGGAGGCGATGCCGTAATCCGGATAGATGAAGAGCCATTTCCAGTCGAGCGCCACGACCTCGACCCGGAGCGGCTTGTGCGCTTCAGTGACCGGCTGGCCGGGCTCGATGCGGTCGATCCGGCGGTAGGGATCGAGCAGATGCGTGCCGAGCCAGGTCAACGCGCCAAGGCAGATGATGATGAGCAGGGGCGCCGCCCAGATCACCAGCTCCAGCTTCGTCGAATGATCCCAGTCGGGCGCATAGGTCGCCGCGGTGTTGGATTGCCGATAGCGCCAGGCGAAAAAGACAGTCAGCGCCATGACCGGGATGATGATGACCAGCATCAGCAGGGTCGAGACCACGAGCAGGTCGCGCTGCTGGGCCGCGACATCGCCGGCGGGCGCAAGCACGACCAGATCGCAGCCGCTCAACAGCCCGGCCAGGGGGAACAGAAGCAAGGCTCCAAATCGTTTCATCAAACGCTGCCCTCGAAGGACCGCCACAACCGTTCATGTTGCAGTGCGGTATCGATCCAAGGGCTACTGCTCGCGGCGCCGTGGTGACATTGGACAATTTGTCCAATGCCCAGCAGGCATGGCTTTGGCGCAGTGTGCAGTGCACAATGGAACCCTTGGGGAATCCCCGGAATTGGGTTCCGGACACTTCATTCCACGCGGTGGCGACGGATAAGATGGCTCAGACTTCGACTGCCGAAACGAACAGCGAACTGATCGGCTCGCATCATGGCCAGGTCAGCGCGGGCGATATCGCGGTCGGCGTGATCGTCGGCAGGACGTCGGAATTCTTCGACTTCTTCGTCTATGCGATCGCCTCCGTCATCGTGTTTCCCAAGCTGGTGTTCCCGACTCACGATCCGCTCGTCGGCACGCTCTATTCCTTCTGCATCTTCGCTTTGGCCTTCGTCGCGCGTCCGTTCGGCTCCGTGCTGTTCATGGCCATCGACCGCGCCTATGGCCGCGGCGCGAAACTGACGATCGCGCTGTTCCTGCTCGGCACGTCGACCGTCGCCATCGCGTTTCTGCCGGCCTATGGCGACATCGGAGCGGTCGCGGTGTGGCTTTTGGCGCTTGCCCGCATCGGCCAGGGGCTGGCGCTCGGCGGAACATGGGACGGACTGCCCTCGCTACTGGCGCTGAACGCGCCGCAGAACCGACGCGGCTTCTATGCCATGATCCCGCAGCTGGGCGCGCCGATCGGCCTTATCGTGGCAAGCTCCCTCTTCGCCTTCTTCGTCGCCAACCTGTCGGCCGACGACTTCTTCTCCTGGGGCTGGCGCTATCCCTTCTTCGTCGCCTTCGCCATCAATGTCGTGGCCCTGTTCGCCAGGCTGCGCATTGTCGTCACGCCTGAATTCTCGAAATTGTACGAGAGCGGTGACCTGCAGCCGACGCGCATCAGGGACACGATCAGGGCCGAGGGCCAAAACGTCGTGATCGGCGCCTTCGCGCCGCTGGCGAGTTTCGCCCTGTTCCACATGGTCACGGTGTTTCCGCTTTCCTGGGTGTTCCTGTTCACCAATGAGGGGCCGGCACGCTTCCTGATGATCGAGGCGGTGAGCGCGCTGTTCGGCATTGCGGCCATCGTCGCCTCGGGGCCGCTGGCCGATCGCGTCGGACGCCGTGCGCTGCTCGGCGGTTCGGCGATCGCCATCGCGACCTTCAGCGGCTTTGCCCCACAGCTCCTGGATGGCGGCGCCGTCGGCGAGGCGCTGTTCATGGTGCTGGGCTTCATCCTGCTGGGGCTGAGCTTCGGGCAATCGTCGGGCGTCGTCGCCTCGAGCTTTTCGCGGCAATATCGCTATACCGGCTCGGCGATCACTTCGGATCTGGCGTGGATGTTCGGCGCCGGCTTCGCGCCGCTCGCAGCCCTGCTGCTTGCCGGCAATTTCGGCCTCATCGCCGCCGGCGCCTATCTGCTGTCGGGCGCTGCCTGCACGTTGCTTGCCCTGTGGATCGACAGGCGCCGTCCGGCCGCGGACCGTCAGCCCGACTGATCCGCCCAGTTCGCGATTACGGATGGTGCGGTCGATTGCAAGGTCGAACCGGCCCGGCAGGCCATTGCCATGCTCGCCTGCCCAATACGGCATGCGTATTTTGCGCGGAAGGACCATAAAATGGAATCGAGCACCCTGCCGGCCAATCGGCCAGCGGGACACCGCTTCGCTTTGCGAGATGCAGTTATTGCGCTACCCGCACGATGAGTTTGCCGAAGTTCCTGCCTTCGAGAAGGCCCAGGAAAGCCTGCGGCGCGTTCTCCAGGCCATCCACTATATCTTCCCTGTAGCGGACCTGGCCGGACGCCATCCACCCGGCCATATCGCGATAGAAGACGGGGCGCTGGTCGACAAATTCGCGCTGGATGAAGCCCCTGATCGTCAGGCTGCGGTAGAGCACTTGCTGCATCAGCGTTGGCAGCCGGTCGGCGGCGGAAGCCGCGATGGTGTTGTATTGAGCGATCAGCCCGCAGACAGGCACACGCGCGAACTCGTTGAGCAGCGGAAACACCGCATCCCAGACAGGACCGCCGACATTCTCGAAATAGACGTCGATGCCATCGGGACAGGCAGCCTTTAACTGCTCGGCGAAATTGTCGGCCCGGTGGTCGACGACCGCGTCGAAACCGAGCTCCCGTCGCACGAAGGCGCATTTGTCGGCGCCGCCGGCGATGCCAACGGCGCGCGCGCCCTTGATGCGTGCGATCTGGCCGACAGCCGAGCCGACCGCCCCGCTCGCCGCCGCCACGACCACTGTCTCGCCGGCCTTTGGCTGCCCGATGGTGAGCAGGCCGGCATAGGCGGTAAAGCCCGGCATGCCAAGCACGCCGAGTGCGGTGGTGACTGGAGCCGCCGCGGGATCGAGCTTGCGCAGCCCGACACCGTCGGACAGGGCGAAGCCCTGCCATCCCGAGTGCGACAGCACGATATCGCCTTCGGCGAAACCGGCATGGCGGGATCTGACGACTTGCGCAACGGTGCCGCCCTCCATCACGCCGTCGATCTCGACCGGCTTGGCATAGGATTTGGTGGCGTTCATGCGGCCGCGCATATAGGGATCAAGCGACAGATAGAGGATCTGCAGCAACAGTTCGCCCTCGCCCGGCTGGGTGATCCCAACGGACTCGATGCGAAAATCGCTCGGCTTCGGCCGGCCTTGCGGTCGCGCCGCAAGCACGATGCGAATGTTCGTTTCAGTCGACATTGGCTGCTCCGTTTGAACAACGTTCCACGCGAAGAACAGGTGCGGCTATTGGGCCGGGATTCTCGTGCGGCGTCGATCCCTTATACCGTCGTCCGGTGCAAACGTCCTCGTCGGATTCACCAGCTGCGACACCGCATGGTTGGAGGGTCGCCGCCGGGGGATGCTCGGGCTCAAGCCCGTTTCGGGATCTGGATATCCTCGAGCAGAAGCGTCAGCGCCATGGCGACGAAATAGAGCGTCGCCACCCAGATGAACATCACGTTGAAACCACTCGAATAATGGGCGAGTACCACGTCGCGGACCGCGGCCGGCAGGCTTGACGCCAAATGCGGGGTCAGCCCGGTCAAGCCATCCGGCAGCAGAGCGGCGGCATCGGCGGGAAGCTGCGAGGTCTGCCGGTTCAGAGCCCAGGTCATCACCGCGCCGTTCAGCGCCAGTCCCAGCGATGCCCCTATCGTGCGCGCCTGGGTGATCAGCGACGTCACCGCGCCGATATCCTGCAGTGGTGCGGCGGCCTGGATCGCCACGATCAGCACCTGGAACTGCAGGCCCATGCTGATGCCGAACAGGCCCATCATCACCGCCAGCACCCAGATCGGCGTGTGCGAATTGATGAAGACAAAGCCTATCATCAGCAGTCCGCCAATAGCCATCGCCACCACTGGCATCCATTTGTAGCGGCCGGTCGCGGCAATCACCCGCCCGGCCACGATCGAGATGACCATCGAGGTCAGGGAAGCCGGCAGGAACAGGAAGCCGACTTCGGCCGGACTAAGCCCGGTCAACGTCTGCATGTAGAGCGCGAAGTAGAAGAACATGCCGAGCGTCACCGATCCGGCGACCACCGACACGCCCGAGACGATGCGCACGGTCGAGGAGCCGAACAGCCGCAAGGGCACGATCGGCTCCTCGGCCCGCCGCTCGACCAGGATGAACGAGGCGATTGCCGCCAGCGCTACGACCGGCAGCACGAAGGTGAGCAGGTCCGGTCCGGCGGGGTCGAGCACATGATAGCCCCAATAGACGAATGCCGTGGTGCCGATGGCCAGCAGCAAGCCGCCCAGATAGTCGATGCGGTGCCTCTTCTCGTCGAACCGGCTGCGCATGGCGAATGCCAGGATCGCCAGCACGACGATGCCGATCGGCAGATTGACCAGGAACACCCAACGCCACCCGAACAGGCTGGTGATATAGCCGCCGGCCAAGGGACCGAGGACCGACGACAGCGCGAACACCGCCGAACTGTAGCCTTGGTATTTGGCGCGGTCGCGCGGCCCAAACAGTTCGCCGATCATGGCGAAGGCCGAGACCATCAGGCCGCCGCCGCCGATGCCTTGCAGGACGCGCGCCGCGATCAGGCTCTCCATGGACCAGGCCATGCCGCAGACCAGCGAACCCAGCAGGAACAAGGCGATCGCCGTCAACACCACGTTCTTGCGGCCATACATGTCGCCAAGCTTGCCGTAGAAGGGCGCGACGGCGGCGGTGGACAGCAGATAGGCGGCGCCGACCCAGCCGAACAGATGCAGGTTGCCGAGTTCGCCGGCAATGGTGGGCAAGGCGGTAACGACGATCTGCATGTCGATGGTGGCCATGAACATGGCGATCAGCGCGCCGCAATAGACGACCAACGTCGTCATGTCGGGCTTGGCCACGGCCTCTGCGGGCGGCGCGTCCGGGAGGGTCGAGTCGATGCTCATGGGGTGTCTCCGACGTTCGGGGCCGGTTTATGTGCCCGCAGCAGATATATGTCAATATCAAATATATGCTATAAGCATGTAATTGACATCGGCATATATTTTTGCTAGCGCGCTGTGACATGAGCAGCAACGATACCGGGCCGGGCAAGGCCGATCGATTTTCCGGCGTATGCCAGACGCATGGCGATCAGAATCTCGCCGATCTGGCGCGCAGCAACGGCCTGTCCGAAGCGGCGGCCGACGCCGTCGCCGCAATCGATGCGGTGCTGAACAAGGTACGCCGCTCCATCCAGCGCCGGGACTTCGGCCGCTTGATCCTGGCCCGCATCGACCCTTCGCTGGAGGTGAGCCATCTCGATGTCATCATCGCCATCGCGCACAATCCGGCCGTCGGCGACACGCCGCCGGACGAGGTGACGGTCGGCAACATCGCCGAGCGCCTGGGGATCGACCCGTCCCGCGCCAGCCGCATCTCGGCCGATATCGTCGAGCGCGGCTACGCCTTGCGCGTCGCATCGCAACTCGATGCCCGACGCATTTGCCTCAGGCTCACCGCCAGGGGCGAGCGCCTGGTGAGCGCGGTGCGCCAGACCAAATGGCGGATTTTCGCCGAGGCACTGGCGCAATGGGACGAGCAGGAGCTGGTGACGTTCGCCACCCTGCTGGAACGCTTCGCCGGCTGGGCGATCGATGAAGCAGGGATGAGCAGGGCCGCCGACGCCGTCAAGCAGATGATGGACGAGACGGAACCGGTGTAGGGCCTGCCGGGTTCGACCGCCAGCCGGAGTTGGCACGAACCGATGAAGCGCACGACAGGCGCGCGCATGGATCATTGCCGCCGAAGGCGATAGAGCTGGCGAAGAGTTGTCCGTGCCCATCCTTGGCGGATGCCAAGTGCAGCGCTCGCCACCATGAAATTCTCCGCCGTCTTTTTGTGCCGGTGATGCAGCGCGATGGATCGCATCATTCGAAAAGATGCTCGATCCGTCGAACATTCACTGAGCTTGCGCAGTGTTCTTTTTTCTCCTCCGAAAATAAGTCTGTGGATATTGGCTTTGTGACGGGAGCGTGTCGTATCCACCAAATGAAAGGTGCGCAACGATAAGCAACTTGGCTCGGGGGACTCATGAAACGGTTGCTTGTTGGCGCGGCAGTGCTTGCCGCGAGTGTCGTTGGCGCGGATATTTCTGCCTTTTCTTATATTAGCCGAAGTGCAGGAATGGCAGCACTCGCGCAGGAGAACCAAAGCTCTTCCGCGACTGCCGGAAATTCTGCCGCTGGTTACGGCAATGGCGGGGCGGCGCTGGGAACCGGCGGGCAGGCCGCGGGCAGCTCGTCGAGTTCTTCGTCAGCGCAGTCAACCGGAGATGGTTCATCAGGGACCGGCAGTCCTGACGCCGCGGCGAAGGTCGGCGCCAAGCCGGCCGACGACACCAGCACCACGGATGGCACCAAGGCGGCCGACACCGAGACGGCGAAGACCACGGACACCGAGGCCGCCCCAGAGGAGCCGTCGGCGCAGGCAATGGCTGCCGCGACCACGACGACCGACAGCGGCGATCCCGAGGCGATCGGCACACCGAAGGTTGATTTGCCCAAGGCGGCCGGCAACGGCAATCTCGGCTATGCCATCGGCATCGACGTTCCCGCCTTCCACGGCATCGAGCCGCAGATCGCGCTCAACTACAATTCCTCGCGCAAGACCAAGCTCGGCGGCCTCTACCAGGGCTGGCTCGGCTATGCCTGGGGTCTCGATGGCTTCGACGTCATCGAGCGGGCGAGTCCGGGCTATGGCATGCCCGAGTTCCTAGCGACCGATATCTTTCTGCTCGATGGCCAGCCGATGTTTGTTTGCACGCCCGGCATGGTCTCGCCGTCCTGCTCGAACGGCGGCAACCATACGACCGAGAATGAAACCTATCGCCGCATGGCGTATAGTTCGGCAGCCAATGAATGGAAGGTGACCGACAGGGATGGTACGGTCTCGACCTTCCAGTCGGTGGCGGCGGTCGCGGGCATGGCGGCCTCTGACCTTGCCACGAACTATCGCTGGCTGCTGACCTCGGT
This sequence comes from Mesorhizobium sp. WSM4310, assembly GCF_007003935.1. Lineage (NCBI taxonomy): Bacteria > Pseudomonadati > Pseudomonadota > Alphaproteobacteria > Hyphomicrobiales > Phyllobacteriaceae > Mesorhizobium > Mesorhizobium sp. WSM4310. The sequence goes on along the minus strand of NZ_VFTA01000025.1, from coordinate 7,460 downwards.
CACCGACACCAACAACAACACCGTCAGCTACAGCTACTCTTGCCCGGCGAGCCCGGTCTGTTATCCCAACATGATCACCTACAATAGAACGGTGATCGGTTTTCATTACGAGACGCGGCCCGATACGATCCTGATGGGCAATGGGCGCGACATCTCCGAGACGACCCGACGCATCAAGTCGATCAGTGTCTGGGTCAACAACGTGCTGCGCACCGCCTACAAGCTCACCTACGACCAGGCGCCATTCTCCAACGCCTCGCGGCTCACCGCTGTCACGCGCTACGGCAGCGATGCGACGGTTGCCGCCGACGGCACCATCACCGGCGGCACCGCGAAGGTCATGGCCCAGATGACGTATCAGAATACCGATGGGGTGTATGGGACGGTGTCAACCTCATTTGCAGGACGAGGAGATGTGTCCTCGCCGAGGGAGGTCGGGGATTTGGATGCTGATGGCCGAGATGAGATCTTTGGCGACGCCATCCAGACAGTGGATACTTGCACGCACAATCAAGGTCCTTGCCCGGCGCTAAAGCGGACCAAATACATATACAAATTCAGTTCCAGTGGAACCCTGGCGGAGACAGTGTCCCTGGTTCTGGACACGCTCGACAATACCAACAGTGATTCGATCCCCCCGGGGTATTTGTCGCAACCTGGTCGCTTTCTGGCCACCAAGAACACCACGGACTTCGCGGATTCTGCTATCCAGAACTACGTCAATGGCGCAACGGGCCGGGTCACCTATACGACGACGAACTCTATCATCATGACAGATGCCTCGCTGGGCCTGACGAGAACCATCTGCCCAACTTCGCTCGCCGGTTACCAAGCCATTTGCAATGCATTTCCAACCAGTTCGCCATGGACCAAACCGTCAACATGGATCGTGACGGATTTCGATGGTGATGGCGTTGACAGCTTGAATGCAGGGAGTGAGCCCCTGGGCATTGGCGATTTCCTCGGCAACGGCCGGCAACAGCCACTGTACACATACGGAAGCTCCGTTGGGAAAGGCGTCCTTTCGGATGGCGCCTGGCAGGGCGGCGGGACTTCCTTCGGGATCGCCTGCCCCACAAAATGGTATACCGGCAACGGCACCTGCGTTCTTGCAGATGTCAATGGCGATGGGGCGACCGATATTTTCCGCTACAACGGCTCCAACATCAGCGCCGGAGTGTGGCTGTCGACTGGTATTGGCTTCAAGAGCTACACGGTCTCCTCCATGGCGGGGACATCGGCTGTTCTGCGTGACTTCGACAATGACGGAAAGTCTGACGTCATCACGATCGGAGGCACTGTGACCAGTTCTCAGGGCCGGACTGGCCCGGTCAGGGTGTTTTCGCTGCGGCCGTCGTCGACGGCGATGACGCCGGCGGAGTTCACGTTGCCTTCGTCGATGACGGCCGGCACGGTGGTCGGCGACTTCAACGGCGACGGCTTGCCGGACTTCCCTGGGTTCATTTCGAACGCCGGCACGGGCAATCCGAACCTGCTGAAGCAGATCATCACGGAGCTCGGCGGCACGGTCGCGGCCGAGTACACGCCGTCCTCTACCTGGACGAACAACTACCTGCCGCAGGTGGTGCATGCGGTGACGAAGCTCTCCGTCAGCGACGGCCGTGGCCAGACGGCGGTGAGCACCTATCAGTATGCCGGCGGCAAGTACGATCCGGCGGCGCGCAAGTTTTTGGGTTTTGCCTCGATCGTCGAGACCAGGCCGCTGGCCAATGGCGAGACGGCGCCCTCGACGGTGACGACCACCTATCGCCAGGATCTGGCGAGCTATGGCCTGCCGTCGCTGACGGTGTGGAAGGATGGCGCGGGCACGGTGCACAAGCGGGTGGCCGAGACCTATGCGGTCAACACGGCGGCAAAGCCCTACACCGTGCAGAACACGGCGACCGACACGACGTTCATCGAGAATGTCACGTACACGCTCCGGGTCGAGCGCGGCTTTGACGCCTATAACAATGTCGTCAGCCTGAAGGACTATGGCCGCACGGACGCCAGCGGCGACGAGACCTGGACCGAGCGCTTCTTCTCGCCCAACACCTCGGCCTACATCGTCTCCGCCCTGATTGCCGAGCGGACGCATGCCGGCCTGACCAGCACCGATCCCTATGTCGGCTACAGGCACAATTACTATGACGGGAATACCGACGTCTGGGCGGTGCCGACCAAGGGCAATCTGACCCGGGTGCTGACCGTCAGCGATGTCACCTCGACGCCGCAAAAGTCGGTGAGTCAGTACTTTACCTATGACAGCTATGGCAACAAGATCTCGGCCACCAACGGCCTCGGCCACAAGACCGAATGGGACTATGACGCCACCTATCACCTCTACCCCGTAACCGAGCGGGCACCGCGTTACTTCGCGACGGGCGGGCAGACGGCCGACACGCGCTTTGTCTCGACCGCCACCTACAATTCTGTCTGCGGCCTGCCGGCGACCAGGACCGACTTCAACGGCCTGGTGAAAACCTTCACCTACGATGCGTTCTGCCGTCCGTACCAGATCTCGCAGAGTGTGACCGGCGCCTATGTCAGGACGCAGTTCTTCGCCGAAGGCGATCCGAACAATCAGCGGTTGATCAAATACACGCCGCTGCCCAATGGCGCGGGTGAGGACTTTACCGTCTCCCGCTATGACGGGCTTGGCCGGGTCTATCGCGTGGAAGCCCCCGGCGATACCCCCGCTGCTCCAAGGCGCTTCACCGAGACCGACTATGACCCGCGCGGCAATGTGCTGCGCACCGCGTTTCCGCATTTCACCGACCAAACGCCGCAGTGGACCACCAACAGCTACGACTGGGCCGACCGGCTGACGAAGACCGTCAATCCGGATGGCAGCCAGCGCAGCTATCTCAACGACCTGGCCACCGCGCCCACCACCACCCCGCGACTGCATGGCACGACAATGACCGACGAGCTCGGCCACCAGACCCGAACGGCATGGTCGACGCGTGGCGATGTCGCGGGCGTGGTTCGTGACTTCGCCGGTCTTCAGCTGGCGCAAACCCGCACCTTCGACGTGCTTGGCCGGCTGGTCGGTCTTACCGACACCAGCGGCTCGCCCTGGACTTACACCTACGACATGCTCGGCAACCGGCTGTCGGCGTCGGATCCCGATCTCGGCACCTGGACCTATGTCTACGATGCCGCCAACCGGCTGATCAAACAGACCGATGCCAGGGGCACGGTCACCAATCTCAGCTACGACCAGATGGACCGGCTGATCCTGAAGACGGCAACCGCACCCGGCGGCAGCCCGGTTGTGCTGACCCAGAACACCTATGACCAGGCGGCTCCAAGCTATTGGTACAATATCGGCCAGCTCACCACCTCGACCAATGCGACTGTGACGCACAGCTACAATTATGACGGGCTTGGCAAGCTCGGCCGGCATGACACGACCCTTGCCGGCCTGACGCACATCACGGTCGACATCCACGATCGCTCCGGCCAAATGATCCTGAAGAATTATCAGGCGCCGTCGGACCTGTGGTTCGGCACTTGGGACGACCCGCTGCAATACACCGCCGGCAACAGGCTCTACTCGGCTCCCGGCTTCATCACCTCGACCGTCTACGAGGCCGATGGCCAGACCAAGGAGATCACCTACGCCAATGGCGTCAAAACCGCCTTCGCCTATTCGCCGACCCGGCGCTGGCTGACGCGCGTCACCACCGCGAAGGGCGCCACCATCCTGCTCGACGACCAGTATGTGCGCGACGCTCTCGGCCGCATCACCACCATCGCGGGGCGGACACCCTCCGACAGCTGGAATTATGGCTATGACGATGCCGACCGGCTGATCTCAAGCACCAATCTGGGCAACGCCAGCTTGAGCGAAAGCTTCGTCTATGCCGCCAACGACAATCTGATCTCACGCAGCCGTGTGGCCGGCAGCTATGTCTATCCCGCGGCCACATCCCCTCGCCCGCATGCACCCGTCAGTGTTGGTGCCAATGCGATGGCCTATGACGCCAACGGCAATCTCACCTCCGACGGCAGCCGCACGCTGAGCTGGGACGAGGCCAACCGGCTGAAGACGGTCAGCCTTGCCTCCAACACCGTCAACCTTGCCTATGGTCCTGACGGAGCGCGGGCGAAGAAGAGCTCGAGCTATGCGACGACGCTCTATCCCGACGCCGATGTCGAGATCGATCCGAAAACACCGGGAGCGGAGATCTACACCCGCTACCCCCATCCCGACATCAAGGTCGTCAACGGCGTCAAATATTTCCTCCATCGCGACCACCTGGCCTCGGTGCGCATGGTCACCGATGGGGCGGGCAACATCGTCGAGCAAACCAACTACGCCACCTACGGCGAGCGCCTCAACACCGGCTTCCAGACGCAGAGGAGCTACATCGGCGAACGCTTCGATGCCGAGACCGGGCTGATGTATCTCAATGCGCGGTATATGGATCCGGTGCTGGGGCGGTTTATTTCGCCGGATGATTGGGATCCGACCAAGGAAGGGGTTGGCACAAATCGATATGCCTATGCCCAGAACGATCCAGTCAATAAGAGCGATCCGAATGGACACGTTGCTAGTACGCCATCATCGGCGAAAGCCGCCAAGGACAGAGCAGCCGCAGAAAAACAAGCTCAAGAGCAAGACAAAGAATCGGACAAGTTGGCGGCATCTCTGCGCCAATCAGATGGTGATCTCAGTGTTCTTAAAGGTGCTCCAGAAGACGTAGCCAAAAAGGCACTAGCAAAATACGAGCTTAGTAGGTCTGGTGCAGTTCAAACCGCCGATGGTGTTTTCGGATTGCTTCCAACTCCGGGAGGTATTGTGAACCTCGCGAGGGCCGGCTTCTTCACTCGAGCAGTTGTTGGAACTTCGGATATTTCGGTAGAGTCAATCCTATCGAATGCCGCTACCAGCGCGGCGCAGAAGGTAGGGCCAGGCAAAGGCGCCGTATACGGTACCAAGGTGCATACCGCATTTGAAAATGAAGTCAAAGCACTTGTCGATCCCAAACTTTCTACTGAAGTATCTTACAAAGGGGGTTTACCGGTTCCACGCGGAACCCCTGGCTCGGTACGTGTGGATGTTGTAGAAGGCCCTATAGCAAACCCCGGCACCGCCTACGACTTGAAAACAGGCAAAGCTTCCTTAGACTTGAATAGAGTGACTCAAATCCAAAACAATATGCCATCGCTACCGAACGGCTCACCGGTTCCGGTAAAGGAGATACGACCGTGAACGAAAGAGGTTTTACTTCGATTATTAAGAAAATACTGCCTCAGCTGAGGGGGTACAAGATCTACAATGGGTTAGTTTATAAGAGCCCGGTTGATGACTTGCTGATGGCCATTACATATAATAGCTCGTCAAACGACAAGAACTCATTTTATATTCAATATTTTTTCATACCACTCTTTGTTCCAACAGAATCTCTGCACTTTGCATTCGGAGATCGTGCCGTCCCCCGGCCGGGAGTGACCGGGTGGTATTATGATATGCCAAACCTGACCGAAGAAATTAGGCTATCGTTGCTCGCGCAAGCATTGCCGTTTCTGAATAACATTAAGTCACCCGGCGATGCTGCCCGTACATTGAAATCAAGATCGCAAGACAACCCACATATCCGGAGGGCGATCGCTTTCTGCGCGGCGCGGGAGGGTAACGTTGACGAAGCCGTGCGAGAACTCGACCAGCTCATTAGCAGCGTCAAAATCCGCACAAATTGGGAACTTGAAATAAAAGAGACGGCAATATTACTAAGAGAAAAATTGATTGTTGGAATAATTGAAGCAAATGACCAGCTAAATTCTTGGAGATCAAAGACCATTGAAAATTTAAAGCTTGAAAAGATAGTTCAAAAATAAAGCGAGATTACGGTGACAGTGCACTTTTTTCGATGTCCTCCCGGTCGTCGCATGTGTAAACTTCCGACATGGCCGGCCTTGCCCGCACTGTCATTCCCGGTCTGCCGCACCAAGTGACGCAGCGCGGTAACGGGCGGGCCAAAGCGTTCTTCACCCCCGAGGACTATCCGCTCTACAAGCCCCTGCTCGTCGAGCATTGCCGCGTCGCCAATGTCGGCATCTGGGCGTGGTGCCTGATGCCAAACCATGTGCCTCTGATCCTGACGCCGGCCGATCCGGGTGGCCTACGGCGCGCGCTCGCCAAAGTGCACCGCGGCAAAAGAAAACCGGAAATTTCTGGCAAGGGCGCTTCGGTACGTCGCGATGGACGAGGACCACCTTTTGTCGGCGGTGCGGTATGTCGGACTGAACCCGGTGCGCGCGGGGCTGGTGAAACAGGCGGCCGATTGGCCCTGATCAAGCGCTCGGGCGTATCTGACAGGTGAGCCCGATGGCGTTACCGATCCGCAGCCAATGAGGCACCGCCTGCCATCATCGAGCGGGCTGTTCGACCTGGCCGAGACGGATGCCGCGGCCTTCGACGCCCTACGCAAGGCCGAGAGCATCGGCGGGCCGGTGGGCGGCGAGGCGTTTCTCAGCCGGATTGCCGGGCAACCGGAAAAGCTGTGAAACCAGGAAAGCGGGGGCCGGCGGGGAAAAATTAGTGCACTGTCACCGTAATTCCGGTCTGCACCCCACGGCGAGACGCATGCAAATAAATCAGATTGTGCTAATATAAAGGCGTCATGTAATTTCACGCATGACGAGCATCGGGAGGATGCGATGAAAGCCATGAATCGCAGGTCTGCAATTGCCCTCGGTTTGACCACCGTCGCGGCATCACCTTTGTTCACTCTGGCTGCTTCCGCAAAAGCCAAGAAATACGGCCCGAAGGACGGCAAGGAGATTGCGCCCGGTGTCAGAGTGGTTGAAGTCGGCACCGGAAACTCCGACATTCCCGCCTACAAGAGCATCTCGATTGTCGACGTCGTCTTTCAGCCCGGAGCACACGCGCCTCAAACTGTGATGGACAACGACATGGTATGCACGATTACTTCCGGCGCATTCGCCATCAAGAAAGCTGACAAGGAATTCAAGCTAAAGGTAGGCGACGTCTATACCTGCTCCAAAGGCAAAACTGACGAGGCAACGAACACGAGCAAGGAGGTCGGCGTGCATCGCATCGCAGTCCTGATACCTGCGTAGTAAGACCAGGCTGCCCGATCGATTTGCGCGTTGATTGCGCGCCTCGAGTGTCTCGCAAGCCATTTTGAACATTTGGCGAGATTTGGAAAAGTCGGTCGCTCGCCGCGAACGTTGGTGCCGATGTCCGGCATGGTCGCCGTGGCTGTGCCTGTGCGGATGCGCATGCACGCCGCGCGAGCGAATTACGGTGACAGTGCACTTTTGCCATGGCGGCTTGGCCGCCTAGGCGGCGAAGGCCATGCCAACCCTTGAGGCCAAAGCAGCCCGAGCGAGTTTGCGCTTCTCTGCCGAAGTAGCAGCCGTCGTCCATCTATATCCAGATCGCTGACGCTCCGGTCCTAACCCGTCCCCCCCTCCCCCACCTACCC
>NZ_VFTA01000024.1:0-102680 GCF_007003935.1 Mesorhizobium sp. WSM4310 | reverse complement strand
CGGGCTGCGGCGGCTCCCGCGACCAGCGGTCTCGGCAGTGCGCTCAACCTCAACAACATCGTCGGCGGCGCCGGCGGCGGCGCGATCCTGACCGGCATCATCGGCGCTGTCATGGGCGCTATGAAGAAGTAAGCCTGACGGTCTCAGGTTTGTTCAAATGGGCGGCTTCGGCCGCCCATTTCTGTTTCTGCAACGACTGACTGTTCGTGTTTCGAGCGTGGACGCCCTTCATTCGCGCCGCCGGAGTGGTTCATCGTTTCAAGGAAACGCAGAACCACTCCGTCTCTTTATTTTGACGCAATTCCCAAGGGAAAGCGCTACGCGCTTTTCCCGGGAAAACCGTCTCACACTTTGCCTGGAAGTGTTCTACATCACCGCGTGAACATCGAAAGGACGATCATGGGTCAGCTCAATGCCGGCATCGTGCCGGTCACACCGTTTCAGCAGAACTGCACCATCCTGTTCGACATGGTCGACAAGCACGGCGTCGTCGTCGATCCGGGTGGCGATATCGACAAAGTGCTGGCGGTGTTGAAGGACAATGCGATCACGGCCGAGGCGATCTGGATCACGCACGGCCATATCGACCATGCCGGCGGCGCCATGGAGCTGAAGGATGCGCTCGGCCTCGAAATCATCGGCCCACATGCAGCCGACAGGCCTTTGCTCGACAATCTGGAGAAACAGGGCAGGCTTTACGGCATCGCCGGGGCGCGTAACTGCGTGCCCGACCGGTTCCTCACCGAAGGCGATACCGTGTCGTTCGGCGATCATGTGTTCGAGGTGCTGCATTGCCCCGGCCACGCGCCCGGCCATGTCGTCTACTACAACCGCGCGGCCAAGTTCGCCCATGTCGGCGATGTGCTGTTCCGCGGCTCGGTCGGCCGCACCGACCTGCCGGGCGGTGACCACGCGACGCTGATCGCCTCGATCAAGGACAAGCTCTTGCCGCTCGGCGACGATATCGGTTTCATCTGCGGCCACGGCCCCGGCGGCCGTTTTGGCGAGGAGCGGCGAACCAATCCGTTCCTTGTTTAGGATCAGCACCCTCGACACGAAGTTGCAGATCAATCAAAAAGCGCTGGCCTTGCGTTCAGCGCTTTTGTCTGGGGCAGGGAAGCCCTAAGCGCTTTCGCGCTTTAGGTTTTTGTCTGGTGCAAGTCGTTATCCCAAAACCGCTGCGCACTTTTGGGCGAAATGCACTCAGTTGGCAGTGCAGAAATGCTGCTCGCCGTCATTGCCGGTGAAGGTGCCGGTGCGGGAGTTGAAGCTGCGGTAGCGGTCCGAGCAGTATTCGTACCAGTCACGCGTCCACGGCTCGGCATAGCGATCGGCATAGACCACCCGCGGTTCGACATAGTAGCGACGGACCGGTGCCGGGCGGATCCGCACGTCACGATCGTAGTAACCGTCATCGTAGTAGCGGTCAGCGTCAGGCGGTGGCTGGTCATTGGCCAGCGCGCCACCGATCAGCGCACCGGCGGCGAGGCCAAGCACACCGGCGGCAATGGCGTCGCCATTGCCGTGGTGGCGGTGATGGCGCCATTCATCGGCGTTGGCCGCGGGCAAGGCCACCAGCATGGTGGCCGCCATGGCGGCGGACAGCACGGCAGTCTTGAAAATTCTGTTCATCTTGGTCTCCTTCGTACCGGGCCGTGCAGTTTTGCAGGGGATGCGGTCCGGCTTTACCCAAGACTAATATGCGACCGTGGCTGAACGGAGGCTGAACGGATTTCGACGTGCCGGGTAAGAGGGCCGTCAAAAACCAGGCTCTGATCGAGCTGCGCAGCCCTGCTGAAGCCGACAGTCTGAAGCCGGCTCAGCCGACCGACAGGTTGACGGCCTTGGGTCCCTTGCCTCGCTTGTCCGGCTCGGTGTCGAATGTTACTTTCTGCCCATCTTCGAGACCGGGAAGACCCGACGCCTGCACGGCCGAAATATGGACGAAGACATCCTTCGCGCCATCGTCCGGCGTGATGAAGCCGAAGCCTTTGGCATGGTTGAAGAATTTGACGGTGCCGGTCTGCGGCATGGGAAGCTCCTTTGATCCCATAAACTCCAGTCTCGGGCCGGCAAATGCCCGAGAGGAAATTTGTCCTTTATTTTAGCGTCATCGGCAAGAGAAAGTTTTGCGGGCACTTAAAGCGCCTTAGGCCCTTGTTGTGATGCATGTCGTTGACCGGGGGCCGGATCCACTTCCGGGCTACATGCATTGATGCCGCGCCACGGACATGAAAAAAGGCACGACGAAAATCGCCGCGCCTTTTTAAAAATCTGTCTGCGTTCCCACAGGCTGGGCAGGCTTCGAACCCTCGTTCGCCCGCCGTCAGGGACGCGCGGCGCCGATGGTTCAGGCAGCGCGGAGGTTGACCGCCTTCGGGCCCTTGCCCATGCGGTCCGGCTCGACGTCGAAGGTGACCTTCTGGCCGTCGACGAGCGTGCGCAGGCCCGATGCCTCGATCGCGGAAATATGGACGAACACGTCCTTGGCGCCGCCGTCGGGCGTGATGAAACCGAAGCCTTTGGTCGCGTTGAAGAATTTAACGGTGCCGGTCTGGGCCATTGGGGAAACTCCTTCACCCGTTCAGTCTTTGTTGGTCCTGCCCGCCACCTGGCGTCGAGGGCAGTTCCCGGTGGTTGCTTTCGGCAGTCATGCATTGGCGCATGGTCAAACCCCCCGCCGAAAAACGGGGCCGTCAGAGATTCACAGTATCGGGGAAAGGTCGTCCAAAACGTTCCGCTCTCCGGGTCGCAAATGCCCGAACACGGAATTTATCGCACGGAAACGTGAAGGTTGCAAGATAGCGCCGCGGGCCGCCGCACTGAGCGCATCCCGACGCAAGAATCGACCGATCTGAGCGTCGACGGGCCGCAAATAGGCCCCGTTGCCGGGCCGGTCATTGACCCACAGAGAGGGTCGCGCATGTGCCAGTGTTGCCGGCGGACGCCGGCCATGGCTGTAACCGGCGTTTCCGTCCCCGCGAACGCGGTCGCATCCGCGAGCGGGGTTGCATTTGACAGGGGAATGGCGAGGATCGTGATCGGGGATGGGATCGAGGGAGGAATCAGCATCAAATTCCTGGCGTCGGTTTTTTCGCGGCAAGGGTTTGCCGTCCTGTTCCTGTCGGCGCTTCTGGCCGCCTGCACCGTGGTCGTCGATGATGGGCCAGGACCGCGGCCGCCGCGTCCCGAACCGGAATTCTGCACCAGGCAATACGAGCCCGTCTGTGCCCGGCGCGGCGGCGACCGCCAGACCTTCGCCAATGCCTGCCTTGCCGACCGCGCCGGATACCGCATCGTGCGCGACGGCCCCTGCCGCAGCGATGGCGGCGACGGTGGCGATGGTGGTGGTGGTGGTGGTGGCGAAGAGCAGACGTTCTGCACCCGTGAATACGCGCCCGTCTGCGCCCGCCGCCATGGCGAGATGCGCAGCTTCCCCAATGCCTGCGAAGCCCGCGCCGCGGACTACCGCGTCGTCGGCGATGGCCCGTGCTGAGAACGTCCTACCGGTCCACGCCAGTATAGGCTTTGCCTTTCAGCAGGGCTGCCAGGTGGGCGGCATTAGACGCGGCCATCTCGATCATGCCGGCGACCTTTTCGGGGGTCTTTGGCAGATCGACATAATTGACGTCGCCCATCGCCTCGCCCACCCAATAGACGCCGCCATTGGCCGGAATGGTGAAGCCGACATCGTTGAGCGCCTGGAAGCACTCGGCATGGCAATGGTGGGCACCATCTTCGTTGCCGACGATCGCCACCAGTGCCACCTTGCCGGCGGCCGGCATGCGGCCCTTGCCGTCGGTTTCCTCGAGAAAGGCATCCATCCGTTCCATGACGCGCTTGGCGACGCTGGAGGGTTGTCCCATCCAGATCGGCAGACCGAGTATGAATATATCGGCCGCGATAATCTTCTTACGCAGACCAGGCCAGTCGTCGCCTTTGCCCATGTCGGAGAGCACTCCGGGCTTGATATCATGATCGAGGGCGCGCACGACCTCCCCCTTCACGCCATGCGGCTTGAGCGCTGAGAGCAGGTCGGCGATGAGCCTGTCGGTGGAGGATTTTTCCTTGTCACTGGATGCTTTCAGCGAGCAGTTGACGGCAAAGGCGGTGAGGGACATTCGGCGGCTCCTGCATATGACTGCAGGCTCAACGTCGCGAGGCGCTTGCGGTTGCTCTGATCGCTCAACGCATCCCGAAAGAACTCGCAACCCCGCGAAGACTTGAACCTGCCGCGCCAATGGCCTAGATCGCAGCAGGCGGACAAACACGGCAGGTTTCCCATTAACAGAGATCAAAGACGAGCGGCGAGTGCGGGAACCAGGTCTGGCGCAGGCGGACAGCCGCCGCTGGGTCTCGACCAGTATGTGCAGCAGGCCCTGCAATTGCACCAGGCCGGGCGCCGGCAAGAGGCAGAGACCATCTACCGGCAAGTCTTGGCGCGCCAGCCCAAGCACGCGGCGGCGGCGCATTTCCTGGGGCTGCTGCTGCACCAGACCGGACGCAGCGAAGAAGGGTTGGACCTCATCGAGCGGTCGGTGAGCCTGCAGCCGACGAATGCCGATTTCCTCAACAATTTCGGCACGGTGATGCGCGATCTCGGCCGCGTCGCCGCGGCAACCGACTTCTTCCGCGGCGCGGTGGATCTGCGGCCGGAGCAGCTCGCCGCGCGCGACAATCTCGGCTCGTCGCTGAAGCAGCTCGGCCGGTTCGAGGAGGCCGAAGAAATCTATCGCGGCACGGTAGCGCGCAATCCCTTCCATGTGCGCGCCCGCATCGGGCTTGCCGAAACCCTGCAGGAAGCCGCTCGCTTGGACGAGGCGCTGGCCGTGTTTCGCGAGTCGCTGACCATCCGTCCCAAGGATGCCGACCTTCTGCATGGGCTCGGAGTCGGGCTGATGGAAAAGGGCAGGCTCGACGAGGCGGCCGATCTGTTCCGGCAGGCGCTGGCGGTCAACCCGGGCATGGCCAAGGCCTGGCTGATGTTGTCGCAGGTCAAGCGCCAGAAGGAGCGCGATGCCGAATTGTCCGGCATGGAAGCGCAGCATGCCAAGGCGCCGCAGGACAGCCTGGCGCGCATGCAGCTGTCGTTCGGCCTCGGCAAGGCCAATGACGACCTGAAGGACTATGAGAAGGCCTTCGACTATTTTGCCGAAGGCAATGCCATTCGCCGCAAGGGGATCAACTATGATCCCGTCAGGACGCGCGAGGAATTCGCGGCGATGAAGACGGTGTTCGATGCCGGCTTCTTCGAAAGGCACAGACCGAGCCCGATCACCGATGACGCGCCGATCTTCGTCGTCGGCATGCCGCGGTCGGGCACGACGCTGGTCGAGCAGATCATCGCCAGCCATCCGCAGGTCTATGGCGCGGGCGAGCTCAGCATCCTGAAGAACGCGGTCGGCAAGCAGTTCCCGGCGACCATGCCGGGCGGCTTTCCGTGGGGCGTATCGGATACGGACGATGCGGATTTCGCCGAGGCGGGCCAGGCCTATCTCGACATGCTGCATGCCCGCTATCCGCATGTCAGCCACGTCACCGACAAGATGCCGGGCAACTTCCTGCTTGTCGGCTTCATCCACATGATGATGCCGAAAGCCAGGATCATCCATTGCGCCCGCGATGCGGCTGCAACCTGCCTGTCGATCTACAAGGTGCATTTCCGCGGCGACAGCCACCGCTATGGCTACGATCTCGGCGAGCTCGCCGACTTCCACAATCTCTACACCGACATCATGGCGCATTGGCACAAGGTGCTGCCCGGCGTCGTGCATGATGTGCGCTACGAGGATTTCGTCGCCGATCAGGAAGGCCAGAGCCGGGCGCTCATCGACTATCTCGGCCTGCCATGGGACGATGCCGTGCTGTCGTTCCACGAAACCGACCGGCCGGTGCGCACGGCGTCCGCCGCGCAGGTGCGCCAGCCGATGTATCAAGGCTCGGTCGACCTGTGGAAACGCTATGGCGACCGGCTGAAGCCGCTATTGGACAAGTTGGATTAGCGCGCGAGGTCCTCAGCTTCGTCATCCACGGGCGGAGCAGCTCAAGGGGTCAGCGCCGCGTCGCTTCGCGCCTTGCTCCGCCATAGGATGACGAAGCGGTGGGGCTCAACTGCTCAAAGCTCGATGAAGGGCTGGAAGCCGCCGAAGATCATGCGCTTCATATCGAAGGGCATGGGACCCAAATCGGGTGTCAGGCGCGGGTCGGCCATCACCTTGGCCATCACCGTGTCGCGGCTTTGCCTGGATTCATAGACCGCCCAGGCGAAGACGACGATCTCGTCGTCCTTTGCCTGGACGGCACGCGGAAACGAGGTGAGTTCGCCATAGGGCACGTCGTCGCCGATGCATTCGACATAGGCCAGCGCGCCGTGTTCCATCCATATGGGGCCTGCGAGGTTGGCCAGCTTCTTGTAGTCATCGAGTTTGGCCTTTGGCACGGCAAGCACGAAACCATCGACATAGGACATGGTGAGCTCCTTGCTGAAAACCGAGCGCCGGGTCGGCGGGGATACGACCCGGCGCGGTGAGCGCGTCAGCCCTGACGGGCGACGCCTGCTCGCTACTTCACCGGCGCGTTCATCGCCCAGGCGACGCCGAACGGATCATTCAGCTGGCCCCAGCGATCGCCCCAGAACATCACCTGCAGCGGCGTGACCACTTCGCAGCCGGCATCGACGGCGCGCTGCCACCAGGTCTCGATGTCGCCATCTTCGAGATGGAGCTGCAGCGTGTAGCCCTGCGCGGCCTTATGTGGATGGCCGTGCTCGGGATAGGCGTCGCCCAGCATCAGCGTCGAGCCGTTGATGTGGAGATGGATGTGCATGGTGCGGCCTTTTTCATCCGCCGGATAGGCAAAGACCTGCTTGGCGCCAAAGGCCTTCTTGTAGAAATCAGCGGCCTTGAAGGCGCCGTCCACCTGCAGGTAAGGGGTTAACCCGCCGAGCACTTCTGCCCTGGGCTGAATGGGGGTCTGGTCAGTCATGTCTTGCTCCTCTTTGCGTTCGGCTTGGCCTTACGAACCACAGGACGCGCGAGGTGACGGCAATCCTACATGGCGGCGCGAATTTTCTTTCGAGCCGGACCCGGACGGGCCGGGCAACCGGCGGATTGAAGCGGCAATCGCATGAACAGGCTGATCGCGGTCATATGACCTTGGTCGAGAAGGTCGTTGCACGACGGCTGTTCCGCGCGTCGAAGAGGTCCGGAAAGCCGATGTCCTTACGCAATTCGGCTGGCAGCGAGATCAGGATGCGTTCGCTGCGATGGCGGGCACGTGCCGCCGCGTATTGGGTTGCGATGCGACCGATGGATGAAAGGACCGACATGATGTTCTCTCCCTGGGTTGATGCCGGCATCATCGCGTCGGCATCCCAAGGACGTGGCAGGTTCAGGCGATCCGACAGAGCGCCGAATTTTTTGTTACGACTCCGAATTCGATCGAAGAAGCCTTCGTCGCTCAGAGCGGCGGCTATGCGACCTTAAGCGTTGGGATCGCTGAAACATCAACCTCGCGCTCGGCGTGCCAGGCATCGAAAGCCGCCTGCATCCGAAGCCAGATCGCGGCACCGTCGCCAAACATCTTCCCAAGGCGAGCGGCCACAGCCGGCGAAACCGGCTTCTTTTCGCGGATGATGTCATAAAGCTGTTGCCGGGAGATCCCGAGCAGATTTGCAATTTCCACCTTGGTCTTTCCGGTTGCCGGGATAATGTCCTCAAGCAGCGCTCCCGGGTGGGAGGGACAACGCTCGATCGGACGCATCGGCTCGTGCACGGTCATAAGTCGAACTTCTCCAATCTGGCCGCCTCAGTGGTATTGCTCGAAATCGACGCGGGCGGCGTCCTTACCGTCGAATTCAAATGTGATGCACCACGGGCCGTTGACATGGACCGTGTAGCGAATTGGATCGAAGCCTTTCAGCGGGTGGAAGTCGAAGCCGGGGAGGTTCATCTCCTCCGGCTTCTCCGAAGCTTCCAGGCGGTCAAGCTGGACCAGAATGCGCTTGTGCATTTTGGCGTCGATCTTACCGGTTTTTCCGGTTTGAAAGAGGTCCGACAGCTCCTTGTTCTTGAAGGACTTGATCATCGATCTATGTAAACAGGTTGCTTACACAGATCAAGATGTGTAAGCAACTAATTTACAGGCAAAACGAACCTGTCTCGCCGCTCAACCGCCGCCTTCCGCTACCTCAAGGAAAAAGCCCTCGGGGTCCTCGACCTCCGTCAGCTTTCGCTTCTCGATCAGCCAGAAACGGTTGCCGACGGCGCGGATGAAGGAGCGGTCGTGCGAGGCGAGCACGCAGCTTGCCTGGTGCTTGAGCAATTCCTCCTCCAGCGCTTCCTGGCCATCGATGTCGAGATGGTTGGTCGGCTCGTCGAGCAGATAGAAATTGGGATTGGCGAGCCTGAGCGCAAGCATCATCAGCCGTGCCTTCTGGCCGCCGGACAGCGCGCCGATCCTTTTCTCCTGCATCTCGATGACCACGCCGGCGCCGGCAAGCAACGAGCGGGCGCGTTGTTCGCCGACGTCGTAGCGGCGCGAAACCATCGCCAGCGGCGTGTCGTCGCCGCTGATGCCGGACAGCGCCTGGTCGCTGTAGCCGAGCACCGTCGACGGCGTCACCTTCACGTTCTGCACCGTGTCGGGCTCGGCGATGGCGCTGCGGATCAGGCTGACGAAGCGCGATTTGCCGACGCCATTGCGGCCGAGCAGCACGATGCGGTCGCCCTGACAGATGTGACGCTTGCCGGTCTTGAACAGCAGCGTGCCATCGGGCGTTTCGACCACCGCGTCGTCGAGCGTGATCAGCACCTTGGCGTGGGTGCCGCGATTGGCAAGCCGGATCGCACCGGCCGATTTTTCGCGGTGCGCCGATACCGCCTCCTCTTCGAGTTTGTCCGCCCGTTCCCTGAGCTGCTTGGTTTTCACCGTCAAGAGGTCGCTGCCGGAATTGATGCCGATGTTGTTGAGCTTGGCGGCCTGCTTTCGCAGCTGCTGGGCGACCTTCATGTCGCGCTCGAATTTTCGCGCTGTCGAGGCGTCGACCTCGTCGAGCGCCTGTCTGGCGCGGGAGTAGGGCAGCGCAAACACCGGCGACTGTTCCGGGCGCAGGAACAGCGTCCGGTTGGTGGTGGCGTCGAGGAAGGCGCGGTCATGGCTGGCGATGACGACGGGCACTTCGCGCGGCAGCGCGTTCAGCCAGGTTTCCAGCTGGCTGATGCGGGCAAGGTCTAGATGATTGGTCGGCTCGTCGAGCAGCAGCACATCGGGATCGGTGACCCAGACGCGGGCGATCAGCGCCAGCCTCTGCCAGCCGCCGCTCAGCGCCTGCATTTCCCGCTCGCGCATCGGCTCAGGCACGTCGAGAGAATCCAGCACCACGTCGACGCGCCACATCTCGCTTTCGGCCTGCTCCGACGGCAAGGCGCCGGCCACCACCTCATGGAAGCTGCGGCTGAGAAGGGCAGGGGGAACCGACTGCTCGACATGGCCGACGCGCAAGCCGCGCGTGCGGGTGATGTCGCCAGAGGTCGGCTCCATCTCGCCGGTCAGGCATTTGAGCAAGGTCGACTTGCCGCGGCCGTTGGCGGCAACGATGCCGAGCCGGTCGCTACTGCCGATGGTGAGGTCGAGGTTTGCGAAGAGCGGCGCACTCACGGTGACGCCGAGGGATTTGAGGCTGATCAGGGCCATTGTGATTTCTCTGGTCTTGCCGGAAACAACTCCGGATGCACTTTGACGGTGCGCGTGCTGGCCATCAGGCTCGGCGTTGCGGCACCACGAAGGGCAGACCAAAAAAATCGAAGCGGGAAAAACCCGGACCGTCCCTGGTCAGCCCTGCAAGCTGGCTTGCAGGGCAGAAATCGGGCCACGCTGACGATGGTGATCAATAGACACGCAGCCCTCCTTTCAAGACGTTCGAGTGTGCGAAGCGATTACACCAAAGGCGGTGCGGATGGCAAGGCCGCCGCTTTCGCCCGGTGCGGGAACGGATCCAGCACCAATATGCAGCCACCGATGATTGCTACCGCGCCGAAGGCCTGGATGATGGTCAGCGACTCGCCGAGCATGACAGTGCCAACCAGCACGGCGATCGTGGTCACGGCGAATTCGACGCTGATCGTCCTGGTCGCGCCGATGCTGGCCACCAGCCGGAAGTAGACGACATAGGTCAGCGCGCTCATCACGCAAGCGAGAAGGGCGAGATAGAGGAAATCGACAGGGCGCGGCATGGCCGGCACCGGGACGGCCAGCAGCAGCGGCAGTGTCATCAGCCCGCCGAACAGAAAGGCGGCGCCGGTGAGTTCGAACGAGCCGGCCGAGCGCAGATGGCGATTGGCGTAGTTGCTGCCGAAGGCGGCGGAGAAGGAGCTGAACAGCGAGGCGGCGCAGCCGAATGCGAAGGACGGCGTGATCGGCACCGAAGGGAAGCCGACCAAGACCACGATGCCCGCAGCGCCGAGCAGCAAGCCGGCCAGCCCGCGAACGGTGATGCGCTCGAGCCCCCATAACTGGCCAAGGATCATCGAGAACAGCGGGATCGCGGCAACGAGAATGGCCGCCATCGCCGTGCCGATACGCGGCGTGGCGTAGGACAGGCCGATCAGCTGCGCCGCGACGGTCGTCGCGCCAACCATGGCGAAGTGCCGCCAGCCGGCGCTGAAATCGAGCCGTCGCCGCGTCGCCGCCGCCAGCAGGAAGAGCGTGATGCCGGCGATCAGCGAGCGCAAGGTCACCGCGCCGACCCAGCCGAATGCGTGTACCACCTTGAGCAGCACGAGGAACGACAGGCCCCAGGTGACGGCCAGGAAGGCGTAGGCTGCGATATCCTTGGGTTTCATTTCGCGCGGCTGCGTGAGGTTTAGGCGGGAGACGAGAGCCCCACGGCCGTATCGCTTCGGCCGGCGACTGACAAGGGAAGGCGCATGGTCCAGTCGGCCGGCAAATACAGTTTCGAGATTACACGGGTCTCAGGTGACCGCCGCTTAGTTCATATTCCTTGTTGAGGTCGAGCAGGAAATGGCCGAACACCGTACAGGCGCGGAGATCGATAATGATCACGAGAAGGCGTTGAACCTGCCTGTGCCAATCAAAACCTGGTCAAACCGATTTTGGGCATCCCGGTAAACATAGTGTACGTCGTTCAGGTAGGGCACACCGATATCGTTGAGGTCCAGTGCGTCGACATAGGGCCATATGTCTACGACGGCATTCACCGTGGCGGTGACATTCGTCATCGGCTCAGCGAAGCAGGCTTTGAACTCTTTCTCATCAAGTCTGCGAACGACCACCATCATTTATTCTAGGTGATGGCGCTTGAAAATCGCAACCGATCGAAACGTGATGTTTACAGGCCGCTACTTGCCCGGCCTGCCCGTTTTCCCAGGCCGGCGCTTTTCGCGGCGGGCGTCGCCTGGGTCCTCGTAGGAGCCGATTCCGGCGCGTTGGCGGATGATTGGTTTGTCGTCGCGATCTGTCGCGCCTGTCCTGCCGGCCCCCACGAGGGGGGAGATCGGCTGGGGCTTCGCCGGCACTTTTCCTTCGACCGGCTTTTCCGTGCGCCGCACGGTCATCTCGTCCAGAGAGTTCTTCTTGAACAGCGGCTTGACCGGCTCGCCGGGAATACCGAAGTCGGAACCGTGCGCTTCGGACGCCGACTGTTTCTTGAACAGCGAACGTGACATTACACCCGCAGGCGTCGGCATGTCGGTGCCGGGCCCCATATCGTCGATCGAGGGTTTGGCGAACAGCGGCTTCTTCACCGGCACGGCGCCGTCGGCGCCCATCTCGTCGAGATCAGGCTTGCGGAACAGGTTGGGCCGGGCAGCCCTGGCGGCCTCTTCGGCGGCGCGTGCTTCGTCGAGCTTGCGGAAACGTTCCTGTTCCTCAGCCGTGCGATGCTTGGCCACGCCCTTGTTGTGCTTGCCCTTTTCGCGGCCCGAGACCGGGCTTTCCATCTCGGCGTATTTGGCCAGCGGGTCGTCGGAAATCGACAGTTCCATCTCGCGCAGCCGCTTGATCTCGTCGCGGATGCGGGCGGCCTTCTCGAAGTCGAGATTGGCGGCGGCGTCGCGCATCTGTTTTTCCATCGCGTCGAGATGCGCCTTGAGGTTGTTGCCCATCATGGCGCCGGCGCTGTCGGTGAACTGCGAAATGTCGGCGCGGACATGGTCCTTCTCGTAGACCGAGTCCAGAATGTCGGAGATGCGCGACTTGACCGATTCCGGCGTGATGCCGTTGGCGGCGTTCCACTCCATCTGCTTTTCGCGGCGGCGGTTGGTTTCGGCCATCGCCCGCTCCATCGAGCCGGTGACCTGGTCGGCATAGAGGATGACCTTGCCGTCGACGTTGCGGGCAGCGCGGCCGATTGTCTGGATGAGCGAGGTTTCCGAGCGCAAAAAACCTTCCTTGTCGGCATCGAGAATGGCGACGAAGCCGCATTCGGGAATGTCGAGGCCTTCGCGCAAAAGGTTGATGCCGACCAGCACGTCGAAAGCGCCGAGGCGCAAGTCGCGCAGAATCTCGATGCGCTCCAGCGTGTCGATGTCGGAGTGCATGTAGCGCACGCGCACGCCCTGTTCGTGCAGATATTCAGTCAAATCCTCGGCCATGCGCTTGGTCAGCACCGTGACCAGCGTGCGGTAGCCCGCGGCCGTGGTCTCGCGGATCTCGCCGACGACATCGTCGACCTGGCTTTTCGCCGGGCGCACCTCGACCGGGGGGTCGATCAGGCCGGTCGGGCGGATGACCTGCTCGGCGAAGACGCCGCCGGACTGTTCCATTTCCCAGCCGCCCGGGGTCGCCGAAACGGCGACGGACAGCGGGCGCATGGCGTCCCATTCCTCGAAGCGCAGCGGCCGGTTGTCCATGCAGGAGGGCAGGCGGAAGCCATACTCGGCCAGCGTCGCCTTGCGCCGGAAGTCGCCGCGATACATGCCGCCGATCTGCGGCACGGTGACGTGGCTTTCGTCGATGAACACCAGTGCATTGTCCGGGATATACTCGAACAAGGTCGGCGGCGGGTCGCCCGGCTGGCGGCCGGTGAGATAACGCGAATAGTTCTCGATGCCGGCGCAGGAGCCGGTGGCTTCCAGCATTTCGAGGTCGAAGCGGGTGCGCTGCTCCAGCCTCTGCGCTTCCAGCAGGCGGCCGGCGCGCTCCAGTTCCACCAGCCGCTGCTTGAGCTCTTCCTTGATCGACTTGATCGCCTGGTTGAGCGTCGGGCGCGGCGTCACATAGTGCGAATTGGCGTAGATCTTGACGCTTTTCAGCTCGCCGGTCTTCTGGCCGGTCAGCGGATCGAACTCGGTGATCTGCTCGATCTCGTCGCCGAACATCGAGATGCGCCAGGCGCGATCCTCAAGGTGGGCCGGGAAGATCTCGATCGTGTCGCCGCGCACGCGGAACGAGCCGCGCACGAAATTGATGTCCTGGCGCTTGTACTGCTGGGCGACGAGGTCGGCGAGCAAAGCGCGCTGGTCGAGCCGGTCGCCGATCTGCATCTGGAAGGTCATCGCCGTATAGGTCTCGACCGAACCGATACCGTAGATGCAGGACACCGAGGCGACGATGATGACGTCGTCGCGCTCGAGCAGCGAGCGCGTCGCCGAGTGGCGCATGCGGTCGATCTGTTCGTTGATCGAGGATTCCTTCTCGATGAAGGTGTCGGTGCGCGGAACGTAGGCTTCCGGCTGGTAGTAGTCGTAATAGGAGACGAAATACTCCACCGCATTGTCGGGGAAGAATTTCTTGAACTCGGAATAGAGCTGCGCGGCCAGCGTCTTGTTGGGCGCCAGGATCAGGGCCGGGCGCTGCGTCTCCTCGATCACCTTGGCCATGGTGAAGGTTTTTCCCGAGCCGGTGACGCCGAGCAGCACCTGGGTGCGGTCGTTGTTGTCGACGCCTTCGACAAGGTCCTTGATGGCGGTCGGCTGGTCACCGGCCGGCTCGAAGTCCGACACCATCTTGATGGCGATGCCGCCTTCCGACTTTTCCGGCCGGGCAGGGCGGTGCGGCGTCCACAGCACGCCATCCTTGTGCAGCGGATTGCCGGATTCGATCAGCGCCGAGAGCGCGGCGACCGTCGCGGTGACGCCGCTCGACGTCATCGTCTCGGCTTCTTCCAGCGAGATATCGAGGCCGGCGACCGGATTGAGGCCGGCCGCGGCGCGTTCGCGAGCGGTGGCCGCGCCGCCCATCGAGGTGCCGCGCGCCGTGCGCCCGGGCGCGGAGGAACGCTCGGGAACCTTCTTGGATGGTCTTGGCGCTTTGCCGCCGTCGCCCTTGCCAGCCTGGCGCCCTTCGCGCTCCGCCTCCTGCTCGATCTGTTCGGCCCAGTCGGCGATCGAACCGGTCAGCGGCGTGCCGGACAGTTCGGGCTGCGGCATCTCGGCAAAGCCACCTTTATGCAGCGGCTCGGAGGCGTCGAGGAAATCGGTCAGCGGGCTGCGCCGCTTCGGCGCGGCGCGATCGTCATTCGCCGTCGGCGGCGTTCTTTTATCGGGGGATTTGGCCATGCCCCGAATATGGGAGGTCTTGGCGAAAATGGAAAGAGCGCGATGCGGCTAGGCGCATGCCCCGATGCAGCTCCTGACAGCAGGCTGTCAGGAGGAGGCAGTTGCCGAGGGGGTCATCCGCCCGCGGTCAGGCGCCGCGGGCGTTGTCCGTCGCGACCTGGGTCGGCGATCCGTTGAGGCGCGGCACGACGACGAGGCGTGTGACCTTGCCTTTCTTGAAGGCGGCGAGGAAGCGGGAATAGTCCCTGAAGACCACGCAGCCATTGGACTCGGCGCGGCCGCCGCGCAGCATGTAGGTGTGGGCGAGCAGGCCGTTGCGGTTGTATTTGTTGCCACCGCCGACCGGAGTCAGGCGCAATGCCTCGACGCCATGGAAGCGCGATTCACGCAGCGACAGATTGTAGGTGTTGGGGGGCGTCGGGCCACGATCCTTCACATGGACATAGCGCGGCTGGTCGACCATGGCGCCGAGGCCGGAATGGGCCTCGAGCCGCTGGCCGTCCGGCATGTAGACGGTCTTGGCGCTGATGTCATAGACCGCGACGCCGTGGCCGGCTCCACTTCCGCCGCTCGGTCCATTGAAGAGGTTCCTGAACGCCTGGCCAAGGCCGCCCGAAGGCGTGTCCGGCTTGGCATAGGCCAGCACATCGCCGCCATCGCGGCCGGCCCGGGCCGGCCTTGCGGGCTGGGCCTGCTGGACCGGCTTTGCCTCCGGCGCCGGCTTTTGCTGCGCGATCTTGGGCTGAGCAATCTTGGGCTGCGGCGCCGGCTCATCCTGTTCCACCACGGCCCTTGGCTGCCGCGGCGCGTCATATTGCGGGCGGCGGGTCGGCAGCGGCACGTCGTCGGTCAGCGCATCCGGCAGCGAGGCAGCGTCGCCGGGCTGTTGCGGCTGGGTCTCGGCAGGCGCAACCGCGACATCGGCAGAAGATTCGGTCATCGGCAGCGGAGAGGCAAATGCTTCGTCCTCGACGGGCAGCGACTGGACGAGGGCCAGCGCCAGCTGCGTGTTGTCAGGCGCCTGCGACTGGGCGAGGCCCATCGGCGCCGGCGCGGTCTGGACGACGGCGCCGGTATCGGCACGGGCAAAGCGTTCCGCCACCGGAGCCGGCATGTCGCTCGACAGGCTGGCCACCACCTGGACCGACGGAACCAGCGACGCCTCGGTAATCTGCGGCGCGGCCGTGGAAATCACCGGGCGGGCGTCGGCCGTGGCGACGGGCTTGCCGGCGCCGGCAAAGGCGGCGGCGAGCTTGGTCGGCGACAGCGACGCCTCCATGCGGTCGAAGCGTTCCTGCGCCTTCGACTTCAAGATTGGCTGTTCCGGCCTTGCGTGGGCCGCGAGGCGCGCGGATTTCTCACCCAGCGGGCTCACACGGGCCAGCTTGAAGCAGGTGGCGCCGCATTGCACGGCATGGTCATGCAAGGCCTGGCTGCCGCCATGGGCATTGGCCAGCACGAACGGCGCCGAAGACCTCAGGAAATGCTGTTTCAGCGGATCGGCCATCGCCAGCGAGCCCGGCATGGCCAGCGTCTGAGGCAGGCCGCTCGATGTCGCCGACAGCGACGCACCGACGGAGCTGAGGCCGGCCATGGTGCCGATCAGCCAGAGGCCGACGGCGGCGCTGGCACCGGGGACCGCGACCCAGCGGACGATCCGTTTCGGATTGAAGGAAGGGGTGCGCTGCGCATCGACGAACTCGCCGCCCTCGCGCTGGTCCCGGATTATTTTGTGTTTACTCGACAACGCCATGCAACCAATCTCGCTCCAATCGGTTTTCCCCGTACGTGGCCTTGTCAGCCGCGACGACCATTCTGCGAGTGATCCCAGGGTGGTCCCCGACGCGTTTGCCGCGCCTGTCGTTGATTGCCGATTGCTTCAAAATATGGACAAAGTTGGTTAACCAATCCCTCTCAAAACCAACCGAGAGGCGTGGACTTTGTGCCAAAAAAGGCTCGTCCACGATCATGCACGCGGTATTTCAGCCCTTCCGATGCAGGTTTGCTGCCTGTTTTTGGCGACCGAGTCAAGCAAAACAGCCATTGCTAATATAAGGCAAGGTCGCTCCGGCGGGCCCTGCGGCAATGCGGCGTGCCGTTACACGGCCCTGAAAAAGCCGATGG
The DNA here is from genome assembly GCF_007003935.1 of Mesorhizobium sp. WSM4310. Classification (NCBI taxonomy): domain Bacteria; kingdom Pseudomonadati; phylum Pseudomonadota; class Alphaproteobacteria; order Hyphomicrobiales; family Phyllobacteriaceae; genus Mesorhizobium; species Mesorhizobium sp. WSM4310. The sequence continues at coordinate 86,040 of NZ_VFTA01000024.1, read as the reverse complement.
CATCGGCGAAACTGTTGCCCGCTTGCCACATTTTTTCGGCCCGCACGGTCGTCCCCCGACGCCCATTGACTCGTTTTGGGAGGCGGTGCAATCGGGTTGAAGTGCTTGGTTTTGGGGTGGCAAAGGCCACTTTTGGAGGCTTTTTCCATGAAGCGTCGAGATTTCTTGACGCTGTCGGCGGGTGCGGCGGCGTTCTCCATTCTTCCGGCCGCGGTCAGGGCCAACGTGCCCGTGCCCTACGACCGCAACGCCGAAGTGCCGATCAACGACAAGAAATCGTTCATTGACTGGATGGTGGCCAATCGCGGCGAGGATCCGAAGCTTTTGGCGCAGCGATTCGATCGCTTCCAGATCATGGTCTACAACAAGGACGTGCTGGACGACCGCAACAAGCGCGCCTTCCTTTTGACACCGCGTGAGGAATTCGTGCTGCCGCAGAATATGGGGCGCGCCTATGACCATGCCTTCCTCGACATCGGCTATGGCGTGACGATTTCGGGTCCGCACCTCGTCGGGCGGATGACGACGTCGATCGACGTGCAATTCGGCGAGGCCGTGCTCGAGATCGGCACCGGCTCGGGCTACCAGTCGGCCTATCTCGCCAACCTCACCGACAAGGTGCACACGATCGAGATCATCAATCCGCTGGCGCAGCGCACGCGGCGCACCTATGACGGGCTGGTCGAGCGCGGCTACAGTGAGTTTGGTTCGGTCACCAGCCGCAATGCCGACGGCTATTATGGCTGGGAAAGCGTCGGCCCGTTCGACAAGATCATCGTCACCTGCGGCATCGACCACATCCCGCCGTCGCTGCTGCAGCAGCTGAAGCCCAACGGCGTGATGGTCATTCCGGTCGGCCCGCCGGGGGCGCAGCACGTGCTCAAGGTGACCAAGCAGCAGCTCGCCGACGGCACGTTCAACATCGTCCGCTCGGACATCTACAATGGCAAGGTGGTGCCATTCGTGCCGTTCACGAAGCTCGAGGGCGACCAGATCGTCGGCACGCACAACGGCTGAGCATTTGCGGCATCAAGGGACCTGAATGGCAGCCGTTGCATCGAATTCCCGCCTGAGCATCCCTTCCCTGGAGGCGCCACGGCCGGCGCACTACCTCGCGGTCGGGCTGGTCGCCGGCGCCATCATCGCCCTGCAGATCGCCGTCATGCGGGTGTTCGCGGTCGGCAGCTGGTCGCATTTCGGCTCGCTGGTGGTCAGCCTCGCCATGCTCGGCTTTTCGCTGTCCAGCGTCGTCATCTTCGCCGGCAAGGGCTGGTTCGACCGCCATTGGCAAGGGGCCGCCACTGCGGCCCTGCTGCTCATCGGCCCGCTCGCCGTCGGCTCCAACCTGGTTGCCCAGACGGTACCGTTCAACGCCATCTTCCTGGTGTCCGATCCGGCGCAGAAATGGCGGCTGCTCGCCAATTTCCTGCTCTATCTCCTGCCGTTCCTGGCCGGCGCGTTCTTCCTCGGCATCGTCTTCCTGAAAAGCCGCATGGCCTTCGGCCGCGTCTATTTCGCCGACCTCACCGGTTCGGGGCTTGCCGGCCTCGCCGTGCTGGTCTCGCTCTATCTGTTCGCGCCGGAAACCATCATCGTCGTGCCGCTGCTTTTGTGGGCCGCCGGTTCGCTGCTGTGGTTTGTTGCTTTCGGCGCCTGGAAGAGCGTCGTCGCCGGCGTCGTGGTCGCGGCACTGTCGATATCAGGCTATCTCATGCTGCCCAGCCTGCTCGGCATACCCGACATAGCCGTATCGCAATACAAGGGCGTCGCCTATGCCCGCAATTTTCCGGACGGCAAGCGCATCTACCGCAGCGTCTCGCCCTTCGGCGATCTGCAGGTCTATGCCAGCTCCTACATGCATTTCGCGCCGGGCCTGAGCGACAATGCCGCCTTCGGCATGCCTGAAGTGCCGGCCAACACCTATGTCGGCATGTATCGCGACGGCGACGGGCCTGAAGGCATCATGCGCAACCTGGCGCCGGCCGAGCAGGTCTATTTCCGCTATCTGCCGATGCACTATCCCTATGTCATCAAGGATAAGCCCAAAACCTTCGTCGTGCAGTTCGGCGGCGGCATCTCTACGCAGGCGGCGCTCAATGCCGATTCGACCTCGGTGACCGTCGCCGAGAGCAATCCGATGACATTGCGGGCGTTCCGCGACCCTGTGCTGAAGGATGTCACCGGCGACATCCTGGCCGAGCCGAGGCTCAAGGTCATCGACTATGATGGGCGGCTGTTCCTGGCCAACACGACGGAGCGCTACGACGTTATCGACCTCAGCCTCGCCGACAGTGTCGGCCTGTCCAATCCCGGCGGCTTCGCCATCTCGGAAAAATACGCCTACACGCGCGAAGCGATGCTGAGCTACATGCACGCGCTGGCCGATGGCGGCGTGCTGTCGATCACCTTGTGGAACAAGGAAGAGCCGCCGAAATCGGTTCTGAAGCTCTATTCGACCGTCGCCGAGGCGGCGAGGACCTTCGACAGCCAGGGCGCCGCCAACGACATCTTCGCGGTCTCGAGTTACCTCTCGACCACGACCGTGCTGTTCAAGCGCGGCGGCTTTACCGAGGCCGAAATCAAGACGCTGCGCGACTACACCAAGTCGATGTCCTGGGAGGAGGTCTACTATCCAGGAATGACCTATGACGGTTCGGGCGCACAAAAGGTGCTCGACGATTATCGCGCCTCGATCTTCGGCAGCGGACAGGACGCGACACTGACGCAGCAGCCGGCCGCCGGCGCGACCGCGCCTGCCGACCCGACCGCGCCGGCAAATCCTGATTGCGACCCGACGGCGCCGGCCGATCCGACGCTCGACGCCTGTGCGGGGGCCGGCGGCGATGCCGGCCCGCAAGTGCTGCCGGCGACGGAACTGCAGCGCATGAGCTGGCACGCGCTTTTGACCGGCGGCTGGGAAAAACTTGCCGGCGACTACGTCTTCGACACCCGGGCGCTGAGCAACGACCAGCCCTATTTCGCCGCCTATGTGAAGGTCGCCGACCTGCCGCGCACGCTCGACCGGCTCGACCTGTTCCAGGACGATTGGGGCTATCTCTTGATCTGGGCGACGCTCGGCATCGCCTGCATCACGGCGGCATCACTGGTGCTGCTGCCGGTCATCTTCGGCTGGCGCATCGTGTTCTCGCGCTCGCGCGGCAAGCTCGGCACCATCCTCTATTTCGCCTGTCTCGGCCTCGGCTACATCATGGTCGAGGTCGGGCTGATCAGCCGCTTTACGGTGGCGCTCGCCAACCCGACCGTGTCGGCCTCGGTGCTGATCTCCTCGATGCTGGTGTTTTCCGGGCTCGGCAGCCTGTTTGCCGAGCGCATCTTCGACCGCGCCAGGACGCTGCTGCCGATCGTGCTGCTGGCGGTCTGCGGGCTGCTGCTCGCCTATGGCTTCTATCTGTCGCCGGTGCTCGACCGGATCGGCGCCTATCCCTATGCGGTGCGCCTGCTGCTCTGCTTCCTTTTGGTGTCGCCGCCGGCCTTCCTGATGGGCATGCCGATGGCCACCGCCATGACCTGGCTGGCACGGCTCGGCAAGGAGCATCTTTTCGTCTGGGCCTGGGGCATCAATGGCTGTTTCTCGGTCATCGGCTCGGCCGCCGTGCCGATCGTCGCCACCAGCTTTGGACTGAGCGCCGTGCTGCAATGGGCGGCGATCGCCTATCTCATCGCCATCCCGGCCTTCTTTGCCGTACTGTTGCCGTCGAAAGCGCCGTCCGTGCGGCTGGTGGCGGCCTGATGCCGGACCGCCGCGCCATCGTTGCCGGATTGCTGGCCACGGCGATGTTTCCGGCGGTGAGCCAGGGGGCGCGCTTGCGCAAGGCCATATCCACCATCGTGCCGTTCAAGGCATCGCCCTTTCCCTACCGTGGCAAGCTGCCCGACGGCTCGGCGCCGTTTCTCGACGTCACGGCGGCGGATGGAAGGCGCGGCCACACCTCGCCACGCGGCGGCATCTATTGGGAAGACGAGACCTATTCCGACCGCTCGACGCTGCTGGCGGTGCCGAAAGGGTTCGATCCGGCTAGGCCGGCGGTCATCGTGGTGTTCTTCCACGGCAATGGCGCCACCTTGCAGCGCGATGTCGTCGGCCGCCAGCGTGTCGTCACGCAGGTCGAGGCGTCCGGCCTCAACGCCGTGCTGGTGGCGCCGCAATTCGCCAGCAATGCGCAGGATTCCAGCGCCGGCAATTTCTGGACGCCGGGCTATTTTACCAAATTCATGGCCGAGGCTGCGCAAGGCATGGCCAGGCTGACCGGCGCCAAGGCGGCAAAGTTCGACGCCATGCCGGTGGTGCTGGTGGCCTATAGCGGCGGCTACAATCCGGCCGCTTCCATTCTCAGGAACGGCGACATCGGTGGACGCCTGCTCGGCGTCGTCCTGCTCGACGCCGTCTTCGACGAGGCGGACATCTTCGCCAGCTGGATCACGCAGCACCGGAAGAGTTTCTTCGTCAGCGCCTATGGCAAGTCCTCGGCCTCCGGCAATGCCGAGATCAGGCAGTTGCTGGCGGGCCAGGGCATCGACGCCAGCACCGATCCGCCGCGTCGGCTCGAAGCCGGAACCATCGCCTTGCTCGCCTCCGATGCCGCCCATGACACGTTCGTCACCCGCGCCTTCGTCGGCAATCCGCTGCAGTGGCTGCTTGGCCGGCTGCACGGGTTTCCGCGCTAAGGCTTTTTGGTACTCCAGTCCAAGTCCCCGTTCATGCTTCTGACCGCCATCGTCATCGCCCAGCTGTTGGACCCGCTCAGGATCCTGCTGGTCGGGATCGCCTATTTTCTCAGCCGGCTGGTTAAAAGGCCGGGCGTGGCCTGGCTTGGATTGTGCGCGGCGATTGTCGTCATCGCCGCTGGATTTCCATTCGTTGTCCTTGGCCAATCCGGCGAAATCGCCTGGACGACCGCCGTCATCGGTGTGATATCGAACGCGCTGATAGCCGCCGCCATGGCCGGGCTGCTGCGGCTTCAGCGATGGCTTTTCCAACTCTTTGTTTGACACAATTTCTGCGGGAAAACCGTTTCACGATTTTCCCGGAACTGCTGGCGCCGTGGATGCTGGATACTTCTCCCGCGCCCAGCGAGGGCAGGGATCCAGCTTCTGATAGGCCGCTCAGTTGAACCACAGCGCGAACGTCAAAAACCCGCCGCCGCCAAATTCGCGCTGGATCTGGTCGAAATCCTCGGTGGTCAGGATCCTGCCGCTTTCGAGATAAGGCGCGATTCCAGGGCCGGTAATCGACAGCACCAGGTCGAAGGGCTTCGGCTCGTCGAAGAAGCGCTTCATGTTGATGCCCTTGCCGGCGATGCGGAAATGCGGCAGCAGCGCGCGGCCCTCGAGCAGGTCCTCGGCCATGGTCAAGGTGGCGAGCCACGCCTGGACCTGCTCCTCGCCGACTTCGAGGCCTGTCAGCGGGTTCTCGCCCTTCTGCTGTGGCCCGGGCAGCCATTCGCGGTCATTGTCGGTCTCGGCGCGGATCGCCTTCCAATCCTCGCGCGACAGCTGGATCATTTCGAGCAATTCCTGGCGGGCCGCCTTGCGGCGCTCCGGTTCGACCACCGGCCAGTTGATCATGTGCACCATCGAGATGAAATCGGCGATGCGCCATTCCGAGGCGAACATGCTCGAGCCCACCTCGCTGGGCGGCGGCACGAGAATATCCTGCAAGGGCAGCTTGGCGCGCGGGAACAGCATGTGGAAGGAGCCATCGAAAGTGGTTCTGAAATCATGCGCCAGCCAGAAATCGGCCTGCGCCATCAGGAATTCGGCATAGCCCTGCAGCCAATAGCCGTCGGCGCGGTCGAAGCGGAAGGTCAGCGCCGGTGCGGTATCGCCCTGCGAAAGGCCACCGTGCGACAGCGCGGCCATGATAGCCGCCATGCTTTCGTCCGGCGCGATCGTGCCGTCCTCGTTGAGGTCGATGCCGACATGGGTGAGGTCGATGACCATGCCGATATCGGCATCGGCCGGCACCGAGCCCAGGGTCGCGGCGGATTTTGCCAACCTGTCGCGGAAGGCCGCCAATATGGCGCGGAACTCTTCGTAGGTCAGCGGCTCGGGATTGGGATTGGAGGGCACCGGCAGCTGCATCAGGGGCAGCATGAAGGATTGCGGGCTTTCGAAGCCGTGGCGGTGCAGGCCGCTGGCGAGCAGTTCAAGTGCCGTGAAGAACTCACCGGCGCCTGCGGCATAGGCCGATGCCGGATCTTTCGGTGCGGCCGCCTCCAGCGTCGACAGGGCGCTGTCGCGCGCGGCCACGGTCTTAGCCTCGAAAAGCGCGGTTGCCCCTTCGGGCACGGCGGCGTGCGCCGAAGACAGCGGCACAAGCAGAATGAATGCGGATGCCATCAGGCTTGCTATTCGTGTCATCTTTCCCTCCCAAGCATTTGCCGCCGACGACCATACACAGATTTGCGGCTATTTGCGGTGTCGCGCCCGTCAGTGCCGATGCGCCGTCCACATCGTTGATTGACGACGGCTTCAACCCGCCCACGGGACAGTCTAAACAAGGCAAACGATTGGGCATTGCGTGTCGAACTATCCGCTTTCCTACAAACTGTCCTGGCTGCCGCGTTTCCTTAAGCCGTCGCTTGGCGGCGACGGCAATGGGTTTGCGCCGATGGCGGGGATGTTGATGGAGCCGCCGCCAAGGCGGACGGTGCGGCTTGCCTTCATCGGCGACATCTCGGCCGTGGCCAACGGCAGCACGCCGGATTTCGATCCGGCGATCAAGGCGCTGCTTGGCACCGCCGATCTGGTGATCGGCAATTGCGAAAGCCCTGTCGTGGACAGGCCGAGCGCGGTGCTGGGCACAAGGCTCGGCACGCACCATGCGATGAGCGAGCGGTTTCTGGCCGAGGCGCTCGCCGCGGCCGGTCTTGCGCGCGAAAAGCTGGTGCTGTCGCTGGCCAACAACCATGCGCTCGACCAGGGCGTCGCCGGTTTCGACGAGACGGTGGCGGCGCTGAAGCGGCTCGGTATCCGCAGCATAGGCCTTGCCGCCGATGGCCCGGTGCAGGCGGTCAAAGTCGGGCTGCTGAATGTCGGCTTCGCGGCCTTCACGCTGTGGCGCAATGCAGATGAGAGCCTGTTTGCAGGGCGTGTGTCGATGGGCAGTGATCCGGCCGGCTGGCCGCGCGGGTTCGATCTTCTTTGCGCCGTGCCGCATTGGGACTGGGAGTTCCGGCACTTTCCGCGCGCCGGGACGCGTGCATTGGCTAGGCGCCTGGCTGGGCAGGGCGTCGGCCTGATCGCCGGCCATCACGCGCATGTGGTGCAGCCGGTGGAGCTGATCGGCGAGACCGTCGTCGCCTATGGGCTCGGCGATTTCCTCGGCACCGCCCTGGCGCGACAGCCATGGCCGGGGCGCATTGGTGGGATTTTCGTTGTGGATGTCAGTGCGGATGTCGAGACGCGCGGTGCGATTGCGGCCTACCGGATGCATCCGTTCGTGCGGCTGCGGGGCAGCGGCCATGAGCGGCTCGTGCCGGTGGAAGGGTTGGAGGGCGCGATGAGGGAAAGGGTCGAGAGGCGGTTGGGCGCGATCTTTCCTTCTCCCCTTGTGGGAGAAGGTGGATCGGCGCGTTAGCGCCGAGACGGTTGAGGGGTGGGTGACGAAGCGCCGTCGGCGTCAAGCTGGAACACCCCTCGTCCGACCGAGCTTCGCTCGGCCACCTTCTCCCACAAGGGGAGAAGGGATCACCGCTTCATCCGTCTGGCGCCGCTCCTGCAAAACCAGCTATCATGATCGTAGTCAGGCTTGCGGGGGGTGGTGGTGGAAGCAGCGGATTTCATGCCTGATGAGACTGTCATCGCCGGCATCCGGAAGAACATCGAGGCCTATGAGGCGGCGCGGGCCTCGGCGGTGCGGCAGGTGCGCTGGCGAGTGCCGCTGTTCGTCGGGCTGGTGCTAGTGGCCGTGGCGGCGATCGCCTGGCTGTTCAACAAGGTTGCCGACCCCAACGAGCAATGGTTCTCGACGCCGCATGTGTTCCTCTATTGCATCGGCTTTGCCGCTTCGATCCTGCTGTATTTCCAGGCCATGAAGCCGGCGACGCGGCTGCAGCAATCGTTCCGCGACACGCTGCTGCCGATCATCTTCGGCTTCATCCGCGACATCAGTTATCAGCATGGCGGCAGGCCGAACTCGTTCGACCGGCTGCCGCGCGAGGCGGTCGGGCCCTTCAACCGGCAAGCCTTCGACGATGTCGTGTCCGGCCGCTACGAAGGGTTTCCGTTCGAGCTCTACGAGGCCGAATTGCGCGAAGGCACCGGCAAGGGCTCATCGACGGCGTTCAAGGGCGTCATCGTCGCTTTCGAGGCCGTCGAGCCGTTCCCGGGGATCCTGGTGGCGACGCGGCGGACCAATGCGGTCGTCGGCTTTTTCCGCGGCCTGTTCGGCTCCAAGCTGCAGGAGCTGTCATCGGGCGAACCATTGCTCGACGCGGCCTACGAATTCCGCACCGACAATGTCGAGGCGGCGCGGCCGCTGGTGACCGGCCGGCTGGCGCAGGCGCTGAAATGGCTCGGCGAAACCTGGCCGGACGATCCGGCCCGCGTCGCCCTCAACGGCGGCGATGGGTTCCTGCTGTTGCCGCAGGCAAAGAATTTCTTCGAGCTGCCGGAGATTTCGGCGCCGCTCGACTACACCAGGCATGTCGCGCCGATGATCTCCGACATGGGCGCCATGCTGGCGACGGCCGCATTGGTGCGCAAGATCGGCGCGAAGGACGAGATGGGTTGATCGCCGTCAGCAGTCGAAGCCATATTGTTCGCGCATGGCGTCTGCTTCTTCTTTGGACATTTTCTTGAACATCACGCAGACGGTGAAGCTGCCAACCTGCCGTCCACCGCTTCTGTATCCCCAGTCGGAAATGTCGTCCCTGGTGAATTCTATGGCCTGGCCGAGGACGACATTGTGCACCCCCTCCGGCTGATTTGCCAGGATGCCGACAAATCCGGCCCCGGTGCGGCTGAACGGGATGACCCAGAAATGTTCGGTGACGTGTCCATCCCGCACCTTAACCTTCAGTTTGAACGTGTCTGTCCCAGGGGGAGGAGCCTCGGACAAGGCGAGGAATTCATCCAGTCTGCTGCGCGCCTTCGCGGTAGCCAGAGCCATATCGGGATCGTCGGGAGTAAAGATGACGGTTTTGTCGCCCGGATCAAGGCCTTGTGCGCCGGCCAATCCCGGCGCAAACGCCAGCATCAGGGATATCATGGTCCGGACTGCAAGTTTCATCGTGTCCCCCGTCGCGACGGTTGAAATCATCGCGCATTCATTTCGGATTTGCAACCACAGCGCGAGTTTCATCCGCCTTTTTGAGATCGCGGTTGAGCTGATCCATGCAACAAAACTTGTATCAACCGAAGATCAGCAGGCTGTTTCGTGATGCAATCCGGGGCGGATTATGGCGGCTGCGTGATGGCCGCGAGGCGCCCGCTGCAATGGCCTAAACGATTCTTTTCGTGGACGAACGGCGCGCGTCGAAGCAAACGATAAGGCAGGAAACTGCGTCAGCCGCAAGCAATGTGTCAGAATTAAGCCTATGATTTCCTTTGCGAAAAGTCACTCAACGTGATTTGCGGCCAGCAGGCTTTCAGGCCCAGTGTCGGCTCGTTCGGTGCTGTCGTTGCGCAAGGCGGCAGCCCGGAAAAGTGAAACAGCACGGAGTGCTATCGATGAAGAAGACCCTCGCAACCACCGCCGCTCTGCTCGCCTTCCTCGGTACGGCCTATGCCGCGTCCGTTCAGGGCACCATCCAGGCGGTCGATCCGACGACCAAGTCGATTACACTCGACGACGGCAAGATCTATCAGCTGTCGCCGGAAGCGAAGATCGGCAAACTCAAGGTCGGCGCCAAGGTGGCGGTAACCGTCGATGACAAGACCGGCATGGTGACGTCGATCAAGAAGGCTTCGTAGCCGCGAGCGTCATGCGTCGGCAGACCTGCTGACCGTACTTTTCAGACCCTGCCCCAATGTTGGCCGGTTCCTTCGGGGATCGGCCATTTTCATGCTCCTGTTCACTCATGCCAGGCCACTGAGGTGGCGGAACGCTGCCCCGGTAGCGGCCCCTATGGTTTTCGCCGAAGAGCCGCGCTATCCCTTGGCCAACGGGGGATCTGCATGGCTGACGAACAGAAGGGGTTTCGCCTATCGCGCCGGCTGGTGCTCGGTGCGGCTGTCGTCGGCGGCGCGGTGCTGTGGGGCGGAACCACAATGGCGCGGCTGGCGCGCGGGCCTTCAGGGCCGAAGAATGCCGGACGCATCGCCGACATCGATGGCATTGCCCTGCCGCTGAAACCGATTGCCAGTCCGCCAGCCTTTGAGCCTTCGCTACCCTGGTCGGCCAAGGGCGGCGACATGAACGATGCCAGCGGCCTGTCGCGGACGCCGGTCTATGGCGTGGTCGAGGTCAGCGAGGAGGACCATATCGCCAGGGCGTTGGCCTTCGCCCGCGCCAACGGGTTGAAAGTGTCGCTGGCCGCCATCCGCCATTCGATGGGCGGCCATGCCTTCGACGACAATGCGCTGGTGCTCGACCTCAAGAAATTCAACAAGGTCAGCGTCGACGCGGCGGCCAGGACCATGACGCTGCAGCCGGGCGCGCGCTGGCACGACATCCAGAACATGCTGCATCCGCGCTTCGCGGTGAAGGCAATGCAGTCCACCGACATTTTTTCGGTCGGCGGCTCGCTGTCGGTCAACGCGCATGGCATGGACCATCAGGCCGGTTCGGTTGCCGGCTCGATCCGCTCGATGCGGGTGATGCTGGCCGACGGGTCGGTGACGACCTGCTCTGCCACGCAGAACAGCGAGCTGTTCCGCCATGTCGTCGGCGGCTACGGCCTGTTCGGCGTGGTGGTGGAGGCAACGCTCGATATCGTCGACAACGCCGTCTACCGCACCTCACGCGAAATCATCAAATCGGACGATTTCCCAAAGTTCTTCGCCGAGGTGCTGGAGCCGAACAAGGATATCGGCCTGTTCTACGGCCATCTGTCGACGGCGCCGGGCAATTTCCTCGAGGACATGATCGTCTATCGCTACGACAAGGTGGCCGAAGAGCCGCCGGCCGACCAGCCCGATATCGGCGAGCCGGGCTCGGTCGGACTGAAGCGGGTGATCATCAACCTGGCGAAATGGGGCAGCCTGTTCCAGGAGCTGAAGTGGTTCACCGAGAAGACGCTGGAGCCGAAATTCGAGAGCTGCACGGTGGCGCGCACGGCAGCCATGGCGCAAGGCGAGGCGTGCCTCGTCACCCGCAACAACCCGATGCATGATTCGGTGCCGTATCTGTTCAACGATCTGACCGACGAAACCGACATACTGCACGAATATTTTATTCCACGGGCTGCGTATAATCCGTTCATCACCGAAGCGCGCGAGATCCTGCGCCATCAGTCCCTGCCGGTGCTCAACGCCTCGGTGCGCATCGTCCACAAGGAGGATGTGGCGCTGACCTACGCGCCGGAGCCGGCCTATTCGCTGGTGCTCTACATCAACCAGCCGACCGATGCCGACGGCAATGCCAAGATGCGAGCGCTGACGCGGGCGCTGATCGACGTGACGATCAAGCATGGCGGGCGCTTCTTCCTGCCCTACCAGCTGCACTACACGGCCAAGGAATTGCAGGCCTGCTATCCCGAGCTGCCTGCCTTCGTGGCGGCGAAACGGCACTATGACCCTACGGAACTGTTTTCCTCGACCTTCTACCGTGGCATCAAGGCGCTGAGCGGGGTTGCATAAGCAGGAGAATAGTCGATGCGCATGGTATCAGCGGCAGCCCTCACTCTCATCGCGCTGTGCGCTGGACCGGCCGGAGCCGAGGACCTCAAGGCGTTCAAGCTGACCATCGACGGCGTGGCGGTCGATATCGACCCCGGCGAGAGCAGGACCATCACGCTGCCCGGCGGCAAGCAGAGCAAGGTGACGCTCGAGCGCAACGACTTCGCCACCTTTTCCGGCGACAGTTTCTCCTTCGTCCATCCGAGCGGCATCTCGGTGACCAAGACTGATCTCGGCGAGACCATCACGCAATATCTGATGGCTTCGGCGCTTGGCACGATCGTCGTCGTGCAGGAATATGGCAAGATGAACCCGGTGTCGCTCAACCAACTGATGCTGCAGGAGATGACCAGGGAATCGGTGCAGACCGGCGCGACGCTGACGCAGCAGCCGACGACGCGCAAGCTCGCCGACGGCAAGGAGTTGACCGGCATCCGCGCCGAGGTGAAGACGCGCACCGACACCGCTTATTTCGAGATCGTCGGCTACGGCCTCGCCGATCAGGGGCTGTTGTTCGTCACGCGCGTCGGCAGCGAGGACCTGGCCACCGAACAGCCGCTGATCGACAAATTCTGGGAGAGCCTGAAGGTCAAGATGTAAATCTTTCCCTTATGCAGTCGTTGTCGCAAAACCGCTGCGCACTTTTGGGCGACATGCATTGACTACAGCCCCGTCGGCACCAGGCCGGCCAGCCAGTTCACGGAGCGTTTTGCGGCATCAGCCGTCGCGGAAGCCGCACGGCCAAGATCGGTCTTGACCACGGCATAGCCGTTCTTCGTGCGATAGAGCACGCCGGTTCCGCCATCGACCATCTGTTCGTAGGCGACGGGCCGGGCAGCGTCCGCGTCGACGGTCGTCGTCGGCGAGCCGACGGGCACGCTCGGCCGATGGCTCAGTTCCGGCGGCAGCGGGCTTTCCGTCCGCACGACCCTGCTGGCGGGCTTGAGTTCGGGGCGCGATGCGGTGGCGGCCAGTTGCGAGGAGGATGACGAGCCCTTGGTGCGGCAGATGCCGGACACCAGCGGATAGTCGAAATTGCGCTGGTGCAGGATCTGGCTCTTCATCGCGGCCTCGCATTCGGCGATGGTCGACCACTTGGCCGGCGTCTCGCCGATATATTCGCACAGTTTGGCATCGCAGTCGCAGCCGACAATGGTCATGGCGACAAGGGCGGTCTTGATCACGGTCTTGTCCCTTCGAGATGCCCCCCGGCAGCCATTCAGGTGCATGTCGCCCGTCAGGCAACATGCACCGTTCCATCGCGCGCGAACAAGGCGGGATTTGGCCCCGATTGTGAAATGAGCATGGCGGCAGTCTGATCCTTGCCGGGCGTGGCCGAAAGGCCTCAATAATCGTAGACGTGTTCAAGCTTGGCGCCTGCTTTCATCAGCGACGGCAGCACCAGATGCAGCTTGCGCACGGCCACGACCATGCCGGTGCGGCGCGTCGAAGGATCCGCCGGCAGCGGATAGCTGAACAGGATGCGCATGCCTTCGGGAACAGCGATCGAGTCGGTCGACAGCATGGTGACCATGATCTCGTCATTGCCGCCGATCTCGACGAAGGAGACGCCCTTGTCGATCAGCCGCGGGATCATGTCGGTGAAGACCTGATAGCGCCTGGTGACGAAGACGGTGCCGTCGGCACCGTAGTCGCGCTCCAGCAATGTGTCCGGCTCGTTGCGGGTGGCTTCGCCGACCGGGCCCTTGGCCCAGACATGGACATCGAGGAAGGCCGGGTCGGAGGTCGCGGCAAGTGCCTTTTTGATCAGGTCGGCATAGCCCTGCTTGATGGTGTCGGCGAGGCCGAAGGCAAGCTTGCGTTCGCTGGTGCGGACGGAGCTGTCGCCTGGCGCCGGCTGCACGGCAAACAGGCCGGCGCGCTTTTCGGCATAAGCGAACTGGTACCACGGCACCTGGTCGAGGAAGGCGGCGTAGTCCGCCGCCACCTTGGCCTGGTAGATGTCGGCGGCGGTTCGCTTGGCCGATGTCGCCTCGGTGACGCGGCCGACCGTGTTCTCATAGGCCCATTGCAATATATGCTCAATTGAGTGGCTGGTGCCGATGATGACCAGCATCTGGTGGTTGGCATAGTTGAACTTGTAGGGGGAACTGGCGCGGATCACCGTCACATAATCCTGCCAGAAGCGGCCGACATAGGACCAGTAGGGAAAGCCGCTCGGGGGGTCCTTGGCGACGAAGCCGGCATATTCGCGCGCGGCGTAGACGATCGCCCATTCGGGGTAGGTGAGGAAGGTCGACTCCTCCGGCCGTTGGTAGCCGGGAATTTCGGCGCGGACCTTGTCGGCCAGCGCCTTGGGCGGCGCGCCATCGGCAATGCCGGGCAGCGGCGTCTTGTCGAGCGCCGGGGTGGTGAGGAAGCCATAGCTCAGCCCGACGACCGGGATGAGGATGATGATGACGATCAGCCAGAGGATCGTCTTGATGATGCGCTTCAGCCAGCGGAACAGCAACATGGCCGGTCAGGCCGTGGCGAAGTGGTCGTGTATGCGCTTCGACAGCCAGAAGCCGACATAGACGGCGAAGCCGCCAATGACGATGTGCGGCAGGTTGGCGAAGAAGCGGGTGGGGAACTCGATGTCGTTGAGGGAGCGGAAACCGTTGATGAAGATGCCGGCATCGAGGCAGCCGGAGCCGGTGATCAGCCCGAGCACGCCGTCGAACAGATAGACCGAGCCGAACAGCTTGAAATAGAACACCGCCTGGCGGTGCGAGATGAAGGCGGCGGCCAGCGCCCAGACGCCGGAGAAGGCGTGCAGCAGGTCGTCGTACCATTGCAATGAGAACAGGCCGAACAGATTGCCGTTGGCATCGTTGAACGCCGGTATGTAGCCGATGGCGACGACGGCGAAGAACAGGAAAGCATAGGCAACGGCCAGCTTCTGGATCAGCGTCATGAAGTATCCCCCTTCAATTGACGTCGAACGTTAGCTGATTTTGCCGCCGGTTGCAGCCCCAAGCGGAAACACCGTAAAAATTGTGCGGGATGGAAAAACGACAGTCGGCGCTGGGATTTCTCCCAGCGCCTCCCTGTCAGATCAGGACACGGTCGCGGCAGCAACTTCCGTAAAGTCGTCGCGCCATGCCGGCCTTGATTTTGACGGTCCTGCCAGCCACCACCCGAAGGCAGCGTCCGTTCCAGACCACGCTGGTCTTGGCCCTTGCGGGCTTTGCCCTGCGTGCCATCGAAGGTTTTTGCCGTCCTTCATGGCAGCATCGGTCCGCCGTCGGCGTTGGCACGCTTTCCGCGGCCCCGTAGGTCTCGGCTACCGTCCCTCGAAACAGGCAAGCCTGCTCTCGCTCCGGGCCGTACGGGCCTCAGGAAATCAGCCTTTCACTTCCGCCTTTCGGCTTGGCGATCGGTAGCCGCCTGAGATGGGTTCAACGTACGCCGGGTAAGTGTCCCGGGGAATGGCCCTGGGCCTGTGGATAGCGGGATTATCGGGGACCGTTTGGCGAGAGCTCGGGAACTTCGGTGCCCACTGCCTTAGACAGCCTGCCCCTCTTTTCGTCGTCGCAATCGACAGCGCCCCTTGCTCCGCCGGCGGGCGCGGGCTTCAATGCCGGCAAACGATCGGGCATGGATGTCCGGCGCCGGGGAGGGTGCGTCTTGAAAGTCGGGGTGGTTCTCAATCCGATAGCCGGTGGCGGCCGGCTGAAACGGCATTGGCCTGAAGTCTCCGCCTCGCTGAAAGAGCACTTTGGCGATTTCGAGCTGCGCGAGACGCAGGCCGAGGGCGACGCCGAACGGTTGGCCATCGACCTCGCCGCCACCGGCTTCGACCTGGTTATCGCCGCCGGTGGCGACGGCACCGCCAGCGAAGTGGCCGACGGGCTGCTGCAGGCATTCGAGGAGAGCGGCAAGACGACCGAGCTTGGCCTGCTGCCATGCGGCACCGGCATCGATTTCGCGCGCGGGCTTGGCCTGCCGAAGGCGGTGGACGCGACCTTGAAGCGGATAGCCGGGGCAGAGGGCCGCAAGGTCGATGCCGGCCGCATCTGCTACATCGATGACCATGGCGCGCTCGCCAGCCGCCATTTCATCAACATCGCCAGCCTCGGCCTGTCAGGCGCCACCGACCGCGCCGTCAATGCCGACAAGCGCAAGGGGAAGACGTCGGCCAAGGCGCTGTTCCTGTGGCGCACCGTGGTCGAGTTCATCCGCTACCGCTTCCAGCGTGTGCGGATCACCGTCGACGACGGCGCGCCGGTCGAGGCGCGCATGGCGCTGGTGGCGGTGGCCAACGGCAAATTCTTCGGCGGCGGCATGATGATCGCGCCGGACGCCGAGCTGACCGACGGGCAATTCGATATCGTCATCCTGCGCGCGGCTGGCAAGCTGAAGCTGATCTGGGACATCCGCCTGCTCTATGGCGGCCGGCACCGCAACCATCCGGCGATCACCATCCTGCGCGGCAAGAAAGTGGTTGTCGAACCGCTCGACGATGTGGAAAAGAATGGCGCGCTGGTCGACATAGACGGTGAGTCGCCCGGACGCATACCGGCGACCTTCGAGATCCTGCCTGGCGCGCTGACGCTCAGATATTGAATCAAGGCGTTGCCAGATTGATTCAGGTCTTTTCGAAACTGAATCCGGCTATCGATTCAAGCAGATGAAATTGCTTGGTTTTCCGGTCTCCGGTCAGATTCCCAGTTTGGCTGGAAAACCAGGCGCGCGCAGGTCGGTGCCGACGGCATCCTCCAGCAATTTGACGATCCGGGTCGACCAGGCGCTGCCGCCATAGGCCGCCTTACCCTGTTCGAAAATCGCGTTGACGCGGGATGCCAGCTCCAGCGGCACGCCGAAATCCTTGCCCATGCCCAACGCAAAGCCGAGGTCCTTCAGTGCCAGGTCCATGGTGAAGCCGATGTCGTAGGAGCCGTTGAGGACGAGCTGGCTTTCGGTCTCGTGGACGAAGCTGTTGCCGGAGGAGGCAACGATGGCGTGGTAGGATTGGGCGAGGTCGAGGCCACCCCTCTTGGCCAGCATCAACGCCTCGCCGGCGGCGACGAGATGGATGAAGGCCAGCATGTTGGTGATCACCTTGATCACCGCGGCCGAGCCGATCGGCCCCATCAGGAAGGAACGCGCGCACATCGCTTCGATGGCCGTGCGATGGCGTTCGTAAAGCGCGGCATCGCCGCCGACCAGGGCGGTGATTTTTCCGACCGCCGCCAGATGCACGCCGCCGGTGACCGGGCATTCCAAGGTGTCGACGCCCTTGGCCGAGGCGAGGGCGGCGAGGCGCACGATCTCGTCGCGGCCATTGGTCGACATCTCGATCCAGGTGCCGCCCGGGGCCAGGCCTTCGAGCAAGCCGCGGGGACCGGCAAGCACCGCTTCGCTGACCTTCGGCGAGGGCAGGCAGGTTATGGCATTGCCGGCCCGGGCCGCCGCCTCGGCAGGGCTGTCGGCAGTGGTGGCGCCGAGCGCCACCAGACGCTCGCCGGCAGCCGGGTCGCGGTCGAAGACGGTGACGGCAAAGCCGTTGCGGATCAGGCTGGCGGCAAGGTTGCCGCCGAGATGGCCGAGGCCGATGAAGGCGTAACTCTCGCTCACGGCATCAACGGGCTCTGCATCATCTGCAGATGCAGATCCTTGCCGGTGTAGGGATGCGCATCGCAGACCGCCTCGTCGAGCTCGACCCCCAACCCCGGTTCCTTCGAGGGGATGACGTTGCCGTCCTGCCACTCGATCTTCTTCTTCAGAAGCGTGGCGTGGAAGCCGTCCCACTGCTTCAGCGATTCCAGGATGAGGAAGTTGGGCAACGTCACCGCCAGCTGGATGTTGGCGGCGCCGACGATCGGCCCGCAATAGCAGTGCGGCGCGACCTGGATGTGGTAGGCCTCGGCCATCGCCGCGATCTTCTTGGTTTCGAGGATGCCGCCGGAGCGGCCGAGATCCGGCTGCAATATGGTTGCGGCGCGGTTTTCGATGACGCGGGCGAATTCGAATTTGGTCGTCAGCCGCTCGCCGGTGGCGATCGGGATCGAGGTGCCCCGGGCGACCTGCGCCATCACTTCGGGCATGTCGGGCGGCACCGGCTCCTCGAACCACAAGGGATCGTAGGGCTCGATGGCGCGTGCCATGCGCAGCGCCCCTGACGCGGTGAACTGGCCGTGCGTGCCGAAGAGGATGTCGGCGCGGTTGCCCACCGCCTCGCGGATTGCCTTGATCATGCGGGTGGAGACGTCGATGTCGATGAGGCGCGGCTGATGGCCGTCGAAGGCGGTATAGGGGCCGGCCGGGTCGAGCTTGACGGCATTGAAACCCTGCTCGACATATTCGAGCGCGCAAGCCGCCGCCATTTCGGGGTCGTTGTAGACGTTCCGGCCGTCCGGCGCATCCTCGGAATGGACGCTGCCGGTGTGCGGATAGAGGTAGGTGTAGGAGCGCAGCGTCTCATGTACCTGGCCTCCGAGCAATTTGTAGACCGGCTTGTTCGCCTCCTTGCCGATAATGTCCCAGCAGGCCATTTCGAGCGCCGAGAAACAGCCCATGCCGGAGACGTCAGGGCGCTGGGTGAAGCCGGAGGAATAGGCGCGGCGGAAGAAGTTCTCGATGTCGTGCGGATCGCGGCCGACGAGATAGCGCTCGGCCATGTCCTCGACCATTTTCGCCGTGACATGGGCGGAGAAGGTGGCGTTGTAGGCTTCGCCATAACCGACCACGCCGCCATCGGTGGTCAGCTTGACGAAGATGAAATACTTGCCGCCGATGCCGGGCGGCGGGTTGCCGACAACCCAGGTCTTGACGTCGGTGATCTTCATTTTTGGTCCTCCAGAACCAGTTCGGCGCCCTTCCACCCGGTCATGACCGAGGCGGCATTGGTGTTGCCGGTGATGTTGTCGGGAAAGATCGAGGCGTCGATGACGCGCAAGCCTTCGAGGCCGTGCACCTTGAGGCGCGGATCGACGACGGCGCGCGCGGAATCGGGACCCATGCGGCAGGTCGAGACCGGGTGATAGACGGTGCCGGAGCGTTTCCTGAAATCGGTGATCAGGTCTGCGTCCGACTGGATCGACGGGCCGGGCAGGACTTCCTCCTGGATGATTTCGGCCATGGCCGGCATCGAGGCGATCTTGCGCACGAACTTCACCGCCGCCAGCATCTCCTCGACATCGGCATTGGTCGAATAGGCATTGGCGGTGATCTTTGGATAGTCCAGCGGATTGCTGGAGCGGATCATGATCGCGCCCCGGCTCGACGGGCGGCAATTGGACAGGCCGATGGAGAAGCCCGGCCATGGATCCGGCGTCAGGATCGGCCGCTCACCGCTCTTCGGGATGACGGTCGAGAAGGCCTGGAAATAGAGCTGCATGTTGGGGCGCGAGAACGCCGGGTCGGTGCGGAAGAAACCGCCGCCATGGTTCATCGACAGCGACAGCGGTCCCGAGCGCGTCAGTATGTACTGCATGCCGACCAGCAGCTTGCCCCACCAGGGACGCAGGATCTGGTTGAGCGTCGGCACCTTGCCCTTGAACGTGTAGTTGATGCCGACATGGTCCTGCAGATTGGCGCCGACATTCTCGTTGGCGTGGACGATCGGGATGCCCAGCCCATTTAGCAAAGCCGCAGGGCCGATGCCGGAGAGTTGCATGAGTTGCGGCGAGTTGATCGAGCCGGCGGACAGGATCACTTCACGGCCGGCGCGCGCCGTCTTCGGCTGACCGTTCTGCAGATATTCGATGCCGATTGCGCGCTTGCCTTCGAACAGGATGCGCGTGGCCAAAGCGTTGGTCTCGACGCGGACATTGCCGCGCTTCATCGCGGGGCGCAGGAAGGCGCGCGCCGCGGACATACGGCGGCCGTTCTTGGTCGAGATCTGGTAGGTGCCGACGCCTTCCTGGGCGGCACCGTTGAAATCGGGATTGAGCGGCAGGCCGGCCTGCTGGCCGGCGGCGAGATAGCGCTTTGTCAGCGGGTGGACGGCGTTGGCCGTGTCGCTGATGTGCAGGGGACCACCGGTGCCGCGCCATCTGTCGGCGCCGGCCTCATTGTCCTCGAGCGCCTTGAAGATCGGCAACAGTTCGTCATAGCCCCAGCCGGGATTGCCGGCGGCGCGCCAGTCGTCGAAATCCTCGCGCGCGCCCCGGATCCAGACCATGGCGTTGATCGAGCTCGATCCGCCGAGCAGCTTGCCGCGCGGCCAGTGGTCGACATTGCCGCCGAGACCGGGATCGGCTTCGGTCTTGTAGTTCCAGTTGACCGCGGGATCGAAGAAGGTCTTGCCGTAGCCGAGCGGCATCTGCACGTAGAAGCGCCGGTCGGTGCCGCCGGCCTCCAGCACCAGCACTGAAAAACGCCCCGAGGCGGACAGTCTGTCGGCGAGCACCGAGCCGGCCGAGCCGGAGCCGACGATGATGAAGTCAAAAGTCTGCATGATTGAAACAGGCGGCTCCGGAAATCTGGCCGCAGCCTAGACGCGACGGCTTCGCCGCGTCGCCGGGCCTTCCGGCATGCGTTGTGAAAAATGCGACCGCGATGTCAGGTCGAGTTGCGGGGAATACCGACAATCGCGCTTGATAAGCATGGGGTCGACAGCTTATGCGAGGGCACCAGCCAAATCTGCGGAAGGCAGGACATCATATGCGGACCTTGTCGGATGCCTTCATTCCCGAGTTGCCGGGCCACTACAAGGGTAAGGTTCGCGAAAATTACGATCTGGCGGACGGACGACGCATCATCATCGCCACCGACCGTCTCAGCGCCTTCGACATCATCCTGACCTCGATCCCGTTCAAGGGCGAGATCCTCACCCAGACGGCGCGCT
Source organism: Mesorhizobium sp. WSM4310 (assembly GCF_007003935.1). Taxonomy (NCBI): domain Bacteria; kingdom Pseudomonadati; phylum Pseudomonadota; class Alphaproteobacteria; order Hyphomicrobiales; family Phyllobacteriaceae; genus Mesorhizobium; species Mesorhizobium sp. WSM4310. Next base: position 65,444 of record NZ_VFTA01000024.1, on the reverse strand, counting down.
ACTGGTTCGAGGAAACCGCCGATATCTGCCCGAACCATGTTCTCGAATATCCCGACCCTAATGTCGTCGTCGGCACAAGGCTCGACATCCTGCCGGTCGAGATCGTCGTGCGCGGCTATCTCGCCGGCACCACCAGCACCTCGATCCTGACCCGTTACCGTCGCGGCGAACGGGAGATGTACGGGATGCGCCTGCCGGACGGGCTGCGCGACAATGAGAAGCTGGCCGAGCCTGTCATCACGCCGACGAGCAAGGCGGCGGATGGCGGCCATGACGAGCCGCTGTCGAGGGCGGAGATCCTCGGACAGGGACTGCTCACGCAGGCACAATGGGACACCGTCTCGGATTACGCCTTGAAGCTGTTCGCCCGCGGCCAGGCGCGCGCCGCCGAGCGCGGCCTGATCCTTGCCGACACGAAATACGAATTCGGCACCGACAAGAACGGCACGATCATCCTGGCCGACGAAATCCATACGCCCGACAGCAGCCGGTACTGGATCGCGGCGAGCTATGAACAGGCGCTTACAAGCGGCACGCGGCCGGACAGTTTCGACAAGGATTTCATCCGCTCCTGGGTGGCGGCGCGCTGCGATCCCTACAAGGACCCGATCCCCCGGATTCCCGACGAGATCGTCGAACAGGCCTCGCGCATCTATGCCCAGGCCTACGAGGCGATCACGGGCAAGGCATTCGTTCCCGACCTTTCCGGGGACACGGTTCTCGATCGCATCCGTTCGAACCTGGCGCGCTTCTTCTAGCAGCCAGGCGAAGCATTGCCCGGGGCGCGTTGACGCGTCCGCGCGATGACGCTACGGGATCGAGGGCAGTCGATCTCAAGCCATCGACCTTGAGGGATTTCTCGCATGGTGCATTACGCGGACGGACGGCCGATCGGAGACCTCACGTTGCGCACGCTGGCCATGCCTTCGGACGCCAATGCGGCCGGCGACATCTTTGGCGGCTGGGTGATGGCGCAGATGGACCTTGCCTGCGGCATCCGCGCCGCCGAGCGCGCCAGGGGCCGCGTGGTGACGGCGGCGGTCAAGGAGATGTCCTTCGCCAAGCCGATGAAGATCGGCGACACGCTGTGCATCTACACCCATGTCGAACGCGTCGGCCGCACCTCGATGACGCTCAAGGTCGAAGCCTGGGCGCAGCGCTATCTCTCCGATTTGATGGAAAAGGTCACCCACGCCGATTTCGTCATGGTGGCTTTGGACGGCGAGGGCAAGCCGAAGGCCGTTCCGGCCGAGGGTTGACCAGCCCGTTCTCGCGCCCCGTTTTCCCAGCGCAGGGCAATTGTAACATCGTCCGTGCGGGCGATGCGTTTGCCGACATCCATTGGTTGCCTTGACGCCCGACTGTGCCAGCGTTGGGGGAGAGACAATGCGTCAACACATACTGAACAGCTGGCTCGTGGCAGCGCTTGTCGCCTTGGTCTGCCTGCTCGGCGTAACCGCCTATGCCGAAGTCAAAAACGACCTTCGGCCCATCGCCTGCACGCATGGCGACAAGGGTGACCGCAAGCCTGCCGCGACATGCGCGCCCTGAGCACGGCGCCTGGCGATGGCCTGGCGCCGAGAAGTTGAATGGTCCGCCTATGGTCCGCGGTTGTCGTCGTCAAAGTAGCATGTGTGCCGGTCTGCCACCGGCGCCATAGGACAAAGTTGCGAGCCCGCGTCTAGAGAACCACGACTTCCCCGCTGCCAGGCAATTTCACCTGATGCGAAGCTCCGGATCCGTTGCCGCGCAAGGGTTTCAGCCATGCACGCCGTCGAATTTTTCGCGTGCCTCCCGCACACGCTGCGTGTTCCTGCGCGCCCATTCGCCAAGCGCGCTGACCGGGATCAGCAATTCATGGCCGAGTTCGGTCAGCTCGTAGTCGACGCGCGGCGGTATGGTCGGGAATACGGTGCGGGTGACGAAGCCGTCGCGCTCCAGTCCGCGCAAGGTGGTGGTCAGCATCTTCTGCGAGATGCCGCCGACAGCGGTGCGCAACTCGTTGAAACGCAACGGTCCTTGGCCGAGCTTGCCGACCACCAGAACGGTCCATTTGTCGCCGACGCGCTGCAGGATTTCCGAAACGGCGCGGCAATCTTCGGTGTTAAGCGGGTTCCTCAGTAACAAAAAGGTGCCTCCTTGCGCATCGAGTTGACAGTATCTCATATAGCGCCGGTATCCAAATGATACCAGCTTATTACTGGAATGGAGAGCCCCCCATGTCAAAGCCGAAAATCGCCATCATCGTCGGTTCGACGCGCGCCGCGCGCTTCGCCGATGTGCCCACTCAATGGATCGCCAAGATCGCCAAGTCGCATGCCGATATCGATGTCGAGGTCGTCGACCTCAGGGACTTCCCGCTGCCCTTCTTCGACGAAGTCGCCTCTTCCGCCTGGGTGCCGTCGACCAACGAGGTGGCGCAGCGCTGGCAGAAGAAGGTCGCCGAATTTGACGGCTTCATCTTCACCGCCGCCGAATACAATCACGGCCCGACGGCCGTGCTGAAGAACGCCATCGACTACGCCGCCAACGAATGGAACAAGAAGCCGGCCGGCTTCCTCGGCTATGGCAGCGTCGGCGGCGCCCGCGCCGTCGAGCAGCTCCGTCTCCATGCCGTCGAACTGCAGATGGCGCCGGTCAAGTCGGCCGTTCATATCGCCTGGGGCGACTTCCTCGCCGTGCGCCAGGGCGAGAAGAAGCTCGAAGACCTCGAGCATCTGAACCAGGCGGCCACCGCGCTGGTCAACGACGTCGCCTGGTGGGCAAAGGCGCTGAAGAAGGCGCGCGATGCCGACGTGGTCGACGAGGAAATCAAGGCGGCCTGACCGCCGGTCAAATTATCCTCCCAAGGGATATGGGGCGGCGCTTGCGCCGCCCTTTTCATATGGATCGCATGTCAGAGGTGATCAATTTGCATGACATGCGGCGCTGCCTCTCATCCGCCTGCCGGCACCTTCTCGTATAGTGACGGGAGAAGGGAAGCGGCCTCATCGCATCACGCTGTCGGATCATGCGCTGCAGACGACGGTCTGGCCAAAGCTGCGACCTCTCCTGCTCGATTATTCGGACGCGTCGAACTCTACAGCGATAACGGCATGAGAAACATCGTGGAGGAGCGGTTCGATGCCGGCGTGCGGCTCGGTGAAAGCATCGACAGGGACATGATCGCCGTCCGCATCGGCCCGGCTGGTGGCAGTGGCGTCGCCGGACCACTTTCGGCGTCGTCCGGCTCCGAAGACGCCGCAGGATCTCGTCGGGCATGACTGCATCAATATGCGCCAGGCCACGTTTGGCGGGCTATATGCTTGGGAGTTCGCAAAAGAGGGCCGCGATCTGCGTGTCCGGGTGGAAGGCCAACTCACCTTCAACACGTCCATCGCCATGATCGATGCCGCGATGAGCGGCTACGGCATCGCCTACGTGCCGGAAGATCTGGTCAGCCACCATCTCTTGGAGGGGCGGCTGGAACTCGCGCTGGACGACTGGAGCCCGCCGTTCCCTGGCTATCCTCTCTATTATCCAAGCAGGCGGCAGGTGTCTCCGGCGATGGCTGTTGTCGTCGATGTACTGCGGTATCGAAACTGAGACCGAACCAAGGCGCCGCTGGCGTGAAGACGTCAGGAGCGGCCGCCCGAGGGTGAACCCGCGCGGGCGAGCAGCAGCGCGCGCTCCCTCTCATTGCCGGTCAATTCGGCGGCCTGGCGGAACGCGGCGCGGGCTTCCGCCCGATGTCCCAGTTTCTCCAGAAGATCGCCGCGCACCGTGGGCAGGAGATGCGAGCCCTTCAGGCGCGGCTCGTCCTTCAAGGCCTCGACGATGGCGAGGCCCTGCGCCGGTCCGAACGCCATGCCGACGGCCACCGCCCGGTTGATCTCGACGATGGGCGAGGGGGCCGCCAAGGCAAGGGCCTGATAATAGGCGGCGATCGCGATCCAGTCGGTGTCGGCGGCGGTTGCCGCGCGGCTATGGCAGGCGGCGATCATCGCCTGCAACTGATAGGGGCCCGGTGTCGATGTCAGGGTCATCGCCCGGTTCAGGCCGTCGAGGCCGCGCCGGATGAGCGACCAGTTCCAGCGCGTGCGGTCTTGGTCGAGCAGTAGGATCGGCTCACCCGCTTTGCCGGTGCGGGCAGGAAAGCGCGAGGCGTTGAGTTCCATCAGCGACACCAGCCCCTGCACCTCGGGCTCATCAGGCATCAGCGCCGCCAGCGAACGGCCAAGGCGCAGCGCCTCGCCACAGAGATCGGCGCGCAGCCAGTCCGATCCAGCGGTCGCCACATAGCCTTCGTTGAAGATGAGATAGACCACCTCCAGCACAGCGGCGAGGCGTTCGCGCCGCTCTTGCCCGCGCGGGGTCTCGAACGCGATGGCGGCATCGCGAAGCGCCCGCTTGGCTCGCACGATGCGCTGGGCGGCGGTGGCTTCGGGCACCAGGAAGGCGCGGGCGATCTCGGCCGTCGACAACCCGCCCAGCAGGCGCAGGGCGAGGGCCGCGCGCTGCTCGACCGGCAAGATGGGATGGCAAGCGGTGAAGATCAGCCGCAAAAGGTCATCGTCGATATCCTCGTCCAGCGCGGCCTCGATGTCGGGCATCTCGCGCTCCAGCTCGGCGAGGTCGATGGCGAGTTCGCGGTGCTTGCCGTCGATCATGGTGGTGCGGCGCAGCCGGTCGAGCGCCCGGTTCCTGCCGACCTCGGTCAACCAGGCGGCCGGGTTGCGCGGGATGCCGTCCCGCGGCCAGCGCTCCAGCGCCAGCAGGAAGGCATCGCCGGCGACCTCTTCGGCGAGCCCGACATCCCTGAGACAGCGGACGAGCCTGGCGGTGAGCTTCGGCTGCTCGATCCGCCAGACCGCTTCGATGGTAGTTGTGGCCGTCAACCCATCAGCTCGCCAAAACCTTCCGCCACCTTCTGCACGTCCTCGGGGAAATCGCTCATCTCAAAGACGCGGCGAACCTCGATCACGTCATTTTGCCCTGCGGGGCAGCGGCGGGCCCATTCGATGGCTTCTTCACGCGAGCGTACGTCGATGACCCAATAGCCGCCCAGCACTTCCTTGACCTCCGCGAACGGCCCGTCGGTGACGACGGGCTTGCCGCCCTTGAAGCTGACCCGCGCGCCCGATGACGGCGGATGCAGCCCGTCGAGCGCCAGCAACACGCCGGCCTTCTTGAGCTCCTCATTGTATTTCATCATTCCCTCCACCCCCTTGGCGTCGGGCCTGACGTCGGGCGCTGCCTCGGCGTAGCCGCCGGGGATCATCAGCATCATGAACCGCATGGTCTTCTCCTTGGTTGGGTTGGTTCGATGATACGACGAACAACGGGTGGCGGAATCGACAGGTGCCGCAAAAAAAGTTCGAATCGCGATTGCCCCCGGACCGACAGCGTTGGACCGCCACATGGGCGAGGCTGCCATCTGGCCCTGTCCTTTTGCCCTGATATGTCAGCTTGCATCCGTCATCCTCGAGAGAAAGCCCGCGTGAAATCATCCAGCCTGGCCGGCGCCGTTTCCCCTATGGTCCCGGTGCTCGTCTGCGCATTCGGTATCTTCCTTCTGTCCGGCATGGATGCGGCGATGAAGGTGCTGGTCATCGCGGTCGGTGTCTACAACACGGTGCTGTGGCGCAGCATGCTGGCGACATTGGTCGCGGGGGCGGGCTGGCTGGCGGGGCCGCGCTCGCTTCCGGTTGCCTCGGTGCTGAGGCTGCATGCGCTGCGCGCGGTGGTTGTCGGCATTGTCCTGCTGTCATTCTTCTGGGGGCTTGCAAGGCTGCCGCTGGCGGAGGCGGTCGGGCTTAGTTTCGTGGCGCCGCTGTTCGCGCTCCTGCTGGCCGCGCTGCTTTTGGGCGAAAGGATACAGCGCAAGGCCATCTGGGCCTCGCTCGCCGGTATTGCGGGTGTCGCAGTCATAGTGGCGGGCCAGTTCGGGCAGAAGACCTATGCCGGCGATGCGCTGCTCGGCACCGCTGCGGTGCTGGTCTCGACGGTGTTCTATGCCTACAATCTGATCCTCGCGCGGCGACAGGCGATGCTGGCCAAGCCAATCGAGATCATGCTGTTCCAGAACCTTTGTGTCGCGGTCATGCTTGGTCTTGCCGCGCCCTGGCTCGCTATCGCCTTGCCCAGCAATCTTTGGCTTCCGCTTGCCGGGGTGACGGCACTGTCGCTCGCCGGCCAGTTCCTGATGAGCTGGGGCTATGCGCGGGCCGAAGCGCAATATCTGATCTCGACCGAATATTCGGCCTTCATCTGGGCGATCGCGCTCGGCTGGTTCTTCTTCGACGAGGCGGTGACCTGGACGACGCTGGCGGGAGCCGGCCTCATCGTGGCCAGCTGCCTGATCGCCGCGCGCTCCAACCCCAGACTTGCCGAGCCGATCGAAGTCGCGGTTTGAGGGAAGCGCGCAAGTAGATCGGTGCCTATTGTAAAATTTTATTAAATATTTCGTCGGGCGAATTACTGCCTGTACACCATTCGTCGGGTTGTTGTGCTTCCAGTCCCGGAAAACGTCACTCAATGGTCGATGTAATGGTGAACTATGTGGCAAGTTCCTGGAACGGTATCGTGCATGGCAACGTTGGTCCGGATGCGGCCGCCTGGAATCGAACGATCCGAGCAGGCCAGGCATCACGAGGAGGATTTGTCCTATGAGCTTCTTCGTCAACGCCCTAGGCGTTCCGCTTCCCTACAGCGGCGCTTCCAGCCATTGGTACTCGGCGGCAGGGTCCGGGCCGGACTTGTACGGCAGCTCCGGAAACGACTCATTCTACGGAGCATCCGGTGTCAACGTCACCATGCACGGAGGCACGGGCGATGACATCTATTACCTCTATGCGGCGGGCAACAAGGTGGCGGAGGCCCCTGGGGCAGGCATCGACACGATCAGCACATGGATGAGCTATAAGCTCCCCGACAACGTCGAGAATCTCGTCGTCACAAACGCCAACAACTATGCTTTCGGAAATGGGTTGGACAACATCATCACCGCCAAGGCCGGGCACCAGACTCTGGACGGCGGCGCGGGAAACGATGTGCTGATCGATGGCGGCGGCGGTTACGACACGTTCATCGTCTCGAAAGGCAACGGCAGCGACCTGATAGCGAATTTTGCCGCCACCGACACGGTCCGCCTTAATGGCTATGGGTTCATGTCGTTCGACGCCATCCATTCAAACATGATCCAGGCGGGATCGAACGTGCTGCTGAACCTCGGGTCCGGCGAGATCCTCGAGTTCAAGGACACGACCATCGACAAGCTGCAGCCCAGCCAGTTCGAATTGCCGATCGACAAATCCGGGATGCAGCTCTCCTTCAGCGACGATTTCAACACGCTGAACCTTCACAATAGCCAGGGCGGCACGTGGGATTCCAACTTCTGGTGGGGAGCACCGAACGGCAGCACGTTGAGCAGCAACAACGAACTGCAATGGTATATCGACGCCAACTACGCACCGACGAGCTCCGTCCATCCGTTCAGCGTGAACAACGGCGTGCTCACAATCACCGCGGCGCAGGCGCCGGCGGACATCAAGCCGCTGATCAACAACTACGAATACACCTCAGGCATACTGACCACCCACGATTCCTTCGCGCAGACCTATGGCTATTTCGAAATACGGGCCGACCTGCCCGAGAATGCCGGTGCCTGGCCGGCCTTCTGGCTGCTTCCGGAAGACGGTTCGTGGCCGCCGGAACTCGATGTCGTGGAGACGATCGGCCAGGCCCCGAACTCATTGATCATGACGGCGCACTCGAATGAAACGGGGACGCATACCAAGGTCACGTCGATAGTGAGTGTCTCGAACCCCGCTGGCTTCCACACCTATGGCCTGCTCTGGACGCCGGACAAGCTCGTCTGGACCTATGACGGCGTGCAGGTCGCGGAAACGGCGACGCCGTCCGACATGAACAAGCCCATGTACATGCTGGTCGATCTCGCGGTCGGCGGCTTGGCCGGCACCCCTCCTGATCATCTGGCCACGCCGGCCGAGATGAAGATCGACTACGTCCGCGCCTATACGCTGGACAGTGCGCCGGCAAACGCCCTGAACATCACCAGCAGCAGCATCGGCACGCACAGTGTCGCAACGCACGGCAACAGCACGCTCCACGGCGGTTCCGAGTTCGGGGGCCACGCGTAGGGTCTCGGGAACATGCAGCGTCGGGGAATGTGGAAATGACTGGACCGTCTGGCCTGCGTCCGGTCTTCATGCGCGCCATCGCCGATGTCGGCGTCTTCTCGCTGTTGATCAACGTCCTGCTGTTGGTGATTCCGCTCTACCTGCTGCAGGTCTATGACCGCGTGCTGCCGTCCTCCAGCGTCGAGACGCTTGTGTATCTTTCGGCCATCGCGGTTCTCACGCTCGCTTTCCTCGGGCTTCTGGACGCGATCCGCGCCGTGTACACGCAGCGCGTTGCGGCGACCGTCGACCAGAAACTGGGCGCCAGCACATTCGCTGTTTCGCTTGGCGCGAAACATGCGGGCGGCCTGTCGCCGCTGCGCGACCTCGCCTCGGTCTGCGCCTTCATCAGGTCGCGCGGCGTGGCGGTGTTGTTCGACCTGCCTTTCGCCCCTGTCTTCCTCGCCTTGCTCTATCTCATCCATCCGGTGCTGTTCTGGGTGACGGTCGCCGGCGCGGCGCTTCTGCTTTTGCTGGTCGTGGCCAACCAGCTTGCCATCGGCAGGAACGACGCCTTGTCCGCGGAGCGTTCGGCCTTGGCCAGCCAGGCGGAACAGGCATTTGCCCGCAATGCCGAAACGCTGCGCGCCATGGGCATGGTGGAGAACGCCGCGCAGATCTGGGGACGGCACGTGGCGGCAGCGCTCACCCTGCATGACCGTTCCTCGAGTGCCAATGCGGTCTTCAGCGGTGCCTCGCGGGCGCTGCGCATGATGCTGCAACTGGCGATCCTGGGCGCCGGCGCATGGCTGGTGCTCAAGGGACAGATGACGGCGGGCATGATCTTCGCTTCCTCGCTGGTGTCGTCGCGCGCGCTGCAGCCGCTCGACCAGTTGATCGGCGCCTGGCGGCAGATCGCCGACGCCCGGCGGGCGTGGAAGCGGCTGGAGACGGCGCTTGCGGCGCGTCCAGCTGAAGCGCGCAAACTCATCCTGCCCGATCCGGCAGGCGCGATTTCCGTGCAGGACGTTTTCTTCATGGCGCCGAATGCGCAGCCCGGCACCGAACCCATCCTCAAGCGGCTGAACTTTCAAATCGGTGCCGGCGAAGCGTTGGCCATCGTCGGCCCGAGCGGCGCCGGCAAATCGACGCTGGCGCGGTTGCTTGTGAGCGCTGCGCGGCCGACCGGCGGTGCGGTCAGGATCGACGGCGCCGACCTCAGGACCTGGGACGAAAACCAGCTCGGAAAGCATGTCGGCTACCTCGCGCAGGAGGTCGAGCTCTTTCCAGGATCGATCGCGCAAAACGTCGCCCGCTTCGACCCCGATGCAGATGACGCCGCGATCATCGAGGCAGCAAGGCGGGCCGAGGCGCATGAGCTGATCCTGGCGCAGCGGGACGGCTACCAGACATTGATAGGTCCTTCGGACAGAACGCTGTCGGGCGGCGAACGCCAGAGGATCGGGCTGGCACGCGCCTTCTACGGCAATCCCAGAATTCTCGTCCTGGACGAGCCCAGCACCCATCTCGACGGCACCGGCGAAGCGGCGCTCGAGGCGGTACTCGCCGCCGCGAAGGCGGCCGGCGTCACGATGGTCGTGATCACGCATCGCCCTTCGATTGCCGCGTCTTGCGACCGTGTGATGCTTCTGCGTGGTGGCGCGATCGAAGCCTTCGGCCCAAGCAGCGAGGTGCTGCGGCATTCGGGCAAGGGCCTTCCCGCGCAGCCGAATACGGTGGTGACAGGATCATTCGCCACGACGATCCGCACGCATAACATCCGTTTTGGATCCTAGATGATGGCCGCGCAGATCCTCGCCTGGGAGGAAGGCAACCCGCGTACCAACATAAGGCGCGTCGCATTCGCCGGATATGCGGCAACGGCGCTATTGGTGGGTTGCTTCGGCTATTGGGCTGTCAGCGCGCCCTTGTCCGGAGCGGTGATCACGCAAGGCACGATCTCGGCGACCGGCGGAAACATCCTGATCCAGCATCCCGACGGCGGCATCATCGAGGCGTTGCTGGTCCATGACGGCGATCGCGTGCAACAGGCCCAGGATCTGATCGTGCTGGATCCGACAGCCGCGCAGGCCGAGCTCAACCGGCTGACGAGACAGTCGATCGCGCTCAGGGCGGGTGCGGCGCGGCTGGAGGCGGAACGCGACGGGTTGGACAGGCTCGCGCCAATCACCAAACCGGCGCCGACATCGCTCCAGGCCGATTTCGAAGCCCTGATTCGAGAACAGCAAAAGGAATTCGATGCCAGACTCGCCCGGTTCCGATCGGAACAATCGATCCTCGCCCAACGCGTAGCCATGCATCGGCAGTCCGTGGTGGGATTGCAGTCCCAGAAAGAGGCCGTTCGGCAACAAGCCGAAATCGTGAAGAAGGAACTCGGCATCAAGACAAGCCTGCTGGACAAGGGCCTCACCAATCGCACCGAATATTCGCAGCTTTTGCGCAGCGAGGCCGATCTCGTCGGGCAGGCCGGGGCGCTGCAAGCCAATCTGGCGGCGGTCAACACCCAGATCGTCGAGGCCCAGGAGCAGATCGAGCGGCTGACCACGCAACGCGTGGAAGAGGCGCTGACGAAGCTGGACGAGGTTCGCTCCAACCTGGCCGACATCGAGGAACAGATCAGGGCGGCCGAGGCGGTGCTGCGGCGGACGAGGATCAAGGCACCGGCCGCGGGCATCGTGGTGTCCTCGACCTACAATGCCAAGGGCAGTGTGATTGCCCGCGGTGAGAAGATCATGGAGATCCTGCCTACCGCACCGGGCCTGATTGTCGATGCAAGGCTGCGGCCGAAGGACGTCGATCAGGTCCGTGTCGGCCAACCGGCGAAACTGCGATTGTCCGCCTTGAACATGCGGCTCACCCCCGAGGTTTCAGCCACCGTGGCACAGATTTCCGCGGACCGGCTCGTCGACGAGGCTACGCATGAGCCCTATTTCCGGGTCAAACTCAGGATTGCCGCCGACCTGCCGCCCGGCGTGAAGCCCGAGCAGCTTTATCCCGGAACGCCGGTCGAGGCGTTCATCAACACTGGCGACCGGACTTTCTTCGAGTATCTGGCACGGCCGATGCTCGATTCCTTCGCTCGCGCGTTCACGGAGCGGTAGCTGTCGCCGGCGGCGCAATCCACCGGGCCGACATTCAGACAATCACCGCACCGCCTCGCGGTGGGTGCCGGACAGGCGGGTGGCGATCAGCTTGTCGATGCGGCGGCCGTCGAGGTCGACCACCTCGAAGCGCCAGCCTTGCGCGTCGACGCATTCGCCGGTCGCCGGCAGATGGTGCATGTGCGACAGCACATAGCCGGCGACGGTTTCGTAGTCGCGGTTTTCGGGCAGGTCGAAGCCCAGAATCTCGGCCATCTCGTCGGCCTGCATATAGCCGGCGAGCAGCCATGAGCCGTCCTCGCGCTTGACGGCGTTTTCCTCGTCGCCGGCATCGAGGTCCGCCCGGAACACGCCGGTGATGGCTTCGAGAATATCGGCCGGCGTGACGATGCCTTCGAAATGGCCGTATTCGTCATGCACCAGCGCCATCGGCACGTCGGATTCCTTGAGCTTGTGCAGCACGTCGAGCGCGTCGGCCTGGTCGTAGACGATGGGGGCGGCGCGCACATGCTTGCGCGGGTCGAGCGTGCGGCCGGCAAGGATCGCCGCCAGCACGTCACGGGTCTGGACGACGCCAACCATGACATCGACGCCGCCGTCACCCGCCGGCAGGCGTGAATGCTGCGTTTCCATGAGGAGCTTGCGGATCGTCGTGTCGTCGGACTGCAGGTTAATCCAGTCGACCTCGGTGCGCGGCGTCATCACAGCGCGCACGGCGCGGTCGCCGAGCCGCATGACGCCGGCGATCATGCGCCGCTCGTCGGATTCGATGGTGCCGTGATGCTCGGCCTCGGCGACCAGCATCTTGATCTCCTCGTCGGTGACCTTCTCCTCGCTTTCGCCACGCTGGCCGAGCAGCCACAATATGGCGCGGCCGGAAATGTCGAGCAGGAACACCAGCGGCGCCGAGATGGTGGCGAGGATGGTCATGGCCGGCGCCGCGCGGGCGGCAACGCGCTCGGGGTCGCGCAGCGCGATCTGCTTGGGCACCAGTTCGCCGACGATCAGCGAGAAATAGGTGATGATGGCAACGACGATGCCGACGCCGAGCGGATCGGCGACGCTTTCGCGCATGCCCGCCGAGGCCAGGAACACGGACAGCCGGTCGCCCAGCGTAGCGCCGGAGAAGGCGCCGGAGAGCACACCGACCAGCGTGATGCCGATCTGCACCGAGGACAGGAACTTGCCGGGATTAGAGCCAAGATCCAGCGCCCGGCCGGCGCCGTTGACGCCACGGTCGATCATCGCCTTGAGCCGTGCCGGGCGCGATGAAACGATGGCGAGTTCGGACATTGCCAGAAGGCCGTTCACGCAGATGAGGACGACCACGATGGCGATTTCGACGTATAGCATGAGGGCTCAATAGCATTGCGGCGGGCCGCTCGAAAATAGTGAAAGCGCGTCACGCGCAAATGGATGACACGCGGCCCGCTTTCAGTCTTTGTGTTGATGCATGTCGTTATCCCAAAACCGAAGCCACTTTTGGGCGACATGCATTGTGTTGAAGCATGTCGTCATACCAAAGCCGGGACCACTTTTGGGTGACATACATGAGGTATCTTGGAATATGACGCGTGTCTTTCAGGCCTTGTCCCAAGGCGGCGCCGAAAGATGTTCGACGAGGGCGTCGACGACAACCCGCACCTTTGGCGTGAGCGCGCGCGTCACTGGCCAGACGGCGTGCACGACGACGTTTTCCACCGCACAATCCGACAGGACCATTTCGAGGTCGCCCTGCCTGAGGCTGTCGGCCGCCAGCCAGGTCGGCAGGAAAGCGATGCCGCAGCCGGCAAGGGCGGCGTCGAGCATCGGTTCGCCATGGCCGAGGACAAGCCTCGCCTTGGGGGCGAAGGTCGTCTGGCGGCCGTCGCCATGTCTGATCAGCCGGGGGCGGACGACGCCGTCGCGGCCGTAGCCGATGACGCTGTGATGGGCGAGATCCTCGACCGATCGCGGCCTGCCGTGCTCGTCGAGATAGGCGGGAGCGGCGCAGATGGCCGAACGCTGGGCATAGATGCGTCTGGCCGCCAGCGACAGGCTGTCGTCCAGTTCTCCCATGCGGATGGCAAGGTCGATGCCTTCCTCGATCAGGTCGACGCGGCGGTCGTTGAAGGAGATCTCGACCGTGAGTTCGGGGAATTTCCTGGAAATCTCGAACAGGACGGGTGCGACGCAGCGCCGACCAAAGGCGAGCGGAACATCGACACGCAGCCGGCCGGAAGGGATCTGCCGGCGCGCGGCGAGCAGCGACTGCGCCGCCTCGATCTCGGCCAGCGCCCTGATGCAGGCCTCATAGTAGCTCACGCCTTCGCTGGTCGGCCTGAGACTGCGCGTGGTGCGGTTGAGCAGGCGAACGCCGAGGCGCTGCTCCAACTGGGCGACCGACTTGCCGATCGCCGACTTCGTCACATGCAGCCGCTCGCCGGCGCCGGTGAAGCTGCCGGCCTCCACGGCCTGGACGAATGCGATGATGCCTTGCAGGTCGGTCGTTTCCATGATGATTCCAATTGGCGAATATTGATCCTCAATCAGTCGTCAGATATGCCGCATTGGAGCTCTATTTTCCATAGCCGAAGAGCATAAATGTCTCGCGTGGCCATCAATCACGGAGCGCGAGCAAGATGAGCACCCAAATCAACCGATCCTGGCAGATGAGCGGTTTCGGCCTGTCCAGGCTGAGCCAGGTGACGGGCAGGATGCCGCAACCCGGGCCGCACGGGCTTCTGGTGCGCACGAAAGCCGTGTCGCTGAATTACAAGGACAGGCTGATCGTGGACGGGACGCTGATCCCCGACCTTACCTTTCCCTTCGTGCCGACCTCGGATGCGGTGGGCGAGATCGTCGCTGTCGGCAGCGCGGCCAGTCGCTTCCAGGTCGGGCAGCGCGTGCTTGGCCAGGTCATCGCCGACTGGCCGGATGGCGATGCGCCGCCGATGCTGCACAAGCATACGCTGGGGTCCTCGCTGCCGGGCGTGCTTTCCGACCATGTTATCTTCGGCGAAGACGCCGCCGTGCTGGCGCCGCCATCGCTCAGCGATATCGAGGCGGCGACGCTGCCGATCGCCGCCTTGACCGCCTGGTTTGCGATGGCCGAGGCGACAAGGCCGGTGGCGGGCCAGACCATCCTCATCCAGGGCACTGGCGGCGTGTCGCTGTTTGCCTTGCAGTTCGCCAAGGCGTTCGGCCTGCGCGCCATCGTCACCTCGAGCAGCGACGAGAAACTCGAGCGTGCAAGAAAGCTCGGCGCCTGGCAGGTGATCAACTATCGCACCCGGCCGGCATGGGACGAGGCGGCGCGTGAACTGACCTGTGGGTTGGGCGTGAACCATATTCTGGAAATGGTCGGCGGCGACAATGCGCGGCGATCGCTGAACGCGCTGGCGTCTGGCGGCCGCCTGTCGATCATTGGTCTCCTAGGCGCGATGGAGCTCAATTTCCCGATCGTGCCCTTCATGCGCAACCGCATTGTCGTGCAGGGCCTGTCGATTGGCCATCGCCGGTCCTTCGAGCGGATGAACCAGGCGATCGAGGCGCTCGGCATCAGGCCGGTCATCGACAAGGTCTTTGGCTTCGACGAGACGCCCCAGGCCTTGCAGCATCTCGAGAAGGGGCCGTTCGGCAAGATCGTGATCCGCACGGGCTGACCTCGCCGTCCGGTCACTGCGGCCGCTTCAGCACGCCGATGATTGCCTTGCCGTCGGTGAAATAGGGGTCGCCGCCGCCATTGCGGCCAGTCCTGGTGGCGCCGATGCCCGCCATGTCGCTGGTCGATGCCAGCAGACCGGCCGCCTTGAGGTCGCCGATCAGGAAGTCGCGTTCGGCGTCGATGTCGGGACCGATGTGATGGGTGATGGCACCGGTGTCGTGGCTGAGGCCGACGCCGCGATCGAAGCTGGCGGCACCCAGCCAGAGCGGACGGCCGTCGTCGCCGACCGTATCGGTCTCCCAGAAACGCACGTGATGGCGCTGGTCGGCGCTGTCGCCGACCGGCTTTTCGAAAGCGAGATCCTGGGCGCGGCCCTCGAACAGCAGGCGGCTCATCGGCGCATCGGGATAGGGGCGGGAAAACAACACACTTTCGCCGATGTCGATCGCCGTTCTCAAAGTGATCGCGTCGGCTGTATCCCAACCGGCAATGGCGAAGGCGTGGACCACCTCCCTGCCGGTGCCGACAAGGCCGACATTGATCGGGTCGCCTGGAATGCCTTGCGGCGTGTGCGTCACCATTTCGAAGCGGTGGTCGCGGAAGCCGCGCTCGCGGAACGTCCAGAATTCCGGCGCGGCGACATAGGCGAGAACGACCCAGGCGCCTAGCAAGGACGCCAGCCAGATTGTCGCGCGTCGCCGAAGGCTTCGTTGGCTCATGAAAGAGGCTCGATTCGTGCCGTATCTGTTGCCCGACGGTCCCTGGAAATCAATGGTCAGCCGGTCTATCGTCGGCCATCGTTTTTGCGCGGGGGCGAGAATGAAGGGGAAACCGGCAGGCCGCGGACCAATGGCGTTGACCGCCGACCTTGTCGCGAGGGTCGAACGCATCGAACCGGATCCCGGCCCCGAGCCTGGGACAGCCGAGCATAGCGACGCGGAGTTCGACGGCCTTGTCGAGCAACTCCTGTCGCAATACCGGCCTGAGGCGCTGTGGGTCTTTGCCTACGGCTCGCTGATCTGGAATCCTGAATTCGTTCCTGTCGAGCAGCGCCCAGCCACGGCGCCAGGATGGCACCGCTCATTCTGTCTGAAACTGACCCGCTGGCGTGGGACCCGCGAATTGCCAGCCCTGATGCTGGCTCTCGACCGCGGTGGCAGTTGCAACGGCATTGTTTACCGGCTGCCCGTGGAAGATCATTTCGGGCAACTCGGCCAGTTGATGCGCCGTGAGATCGATGCCAACCCGCCAACCAATGTGCCGCGCTGGATTAAGGTTCAGACGAGGGACGGTCCGCTACGCGCCCTGGCCTTCGTCGCCGCGCCGGATGGCAAGGCCTATGCAGGACGCCTGCCGCCGGAGCAGGTCGCCGATACGCTGGCGCGGGCTGCCGGACATTGGGGTTCGTCGGCG
This sequence comes from Mesorhizobium sp. WSM4310, assembly GCF_007003935.1. Taxonomy (NCBI): domain Bacteria; kingdom Pseudomonadati; phylum Pseudomonadota; class Alphaproteobacteria; order Hyphomicrobiales; family Phyllobacteriaceae; genus Mesorhizobium; species Mesorhizobium sp. WSM4310. The sequence goes on along the minus strand of NZ_VFTA01000024.1, from coordinate 49,143 downwards.
CAGTATCTCTTCCGGACCGTCAGCAAGCTGGAGGAAAGCGGTATCCACGACCGGAACCTCTGGCGCGTCCAGGATCTGGTGGCACGGCAAATCATCGCTTCCACCGCTGGCGCATGAGCCGCCTGATCATCTGTTACCGGCAGGCGCGATAGCCGTTCCTGCGGTTCTTGATGTCGAAATGGAAATGGTTGCGGTGGTCGTAATTGTAGCCGGGTCCCAGCACGGTGGTGAAATACTGGCAGCCATCGGCGCGTACATTGTTGAGGAAGCCGCGCGTGCGGAAGGCGAACAGGCCGGGCTTGCGCACGTCGATGTCGTCGCCATTGTTGAGTTCGATGCTCATCACGTCGAGCGCATTGCCCTTGCCGTGCTCGGACAAAACACCTTCGCCGGCGATGTTGCGGCAGGAGTAGCTCGAGCCCTGGTGGATGGTCTTGACGCCGGAGAAGTAGCGCCAGCGGGCGGAGGGAACGAGTTCGTTCTTCGTCCAGGCGGCAAAGGTGGCGGCCATGTCGCAGGTCAGCGTCGCTGCGGGCTTCATCTCGACACTGCCGATGGCCGTGACCTTTACGGGATAGTCGATGCCGCACTGGCCTTCATGGATCGGCGCCAGGTCGGTATAGGCGACATCGAGGCGCTTCAGCTGCTGGCGGCAATCGACTTCGCTGGCCGGTATCTGCTCGACCGGCGACATCGGCTCATCCATGCGTGGATAGGCGGCCTGCGTCATGTAGGGATTGGAGGGGACAAGCCGCTGCATGCCGGTATATTGCGGCACGGCCGCGGTTTGCGCGCCGACATCGACCGCCGGCTGCAGCGACAGCACGCTGCCGGTGTTGCAGGCCGAAACCGCCGCGAGGGTAAGGCCGGCGGCCAGCAGCGTCGCGGGTTTCGATCGGCGCGCGGTGGCGAAAAACACGGCGCGAAATTTGCCGGCCATTGGCGGAATCCTGTCCCCGAACCTGATCCCGATCAGGTTCTACCTTTTGCCTGGCCATGATCTTTTCCGAAAACCGGGTTCCACTTTTCGGGATCATGGCCGGATATCCGGCATTTTAACGATCAAGGGTAAAGGAAAACTCAGCGCCCGCGTTCACCCCTGCGGCGGAAATACGGCCGCGATCCCAGAGGGCCTACTGGCAGAACGTGCCGCCATGCCTGCGCGGTTCGAGATCGAGGTGGAAGTGCAGCGCGTGGTCGGCGTCGGCGCCCGGTCCGAGCACGGTCTTGAATGGACCGCAGGCCGCCTTGCGCACGGCGTTGAGGAATTTGGCATCCTTCTCCGGCGGCGTTGGGCCGACCTCGACCTTCCTGCCGTCGGACAAGGTGAAGCTGGCGATGTCGAGCGCATTGCCGAAGGCGTGCTCGGACAGTTTCCCGGTGCCGTGGCGCGGACGGCAGACGAAGGCCGATGCCTGGCCGATCGATTTGAGGTCGGCGCCGAATTCGGCTTTCGCCGCCGGCTGGATGATTTCGGCGGCAAAGCGCGCCGCCGCTTCGGCCATCGGGCAGTTGAGCTCGGTGCCGGGGGCGATGGCGATCGACTTGCCAAGGCTCTTCAGCACCAGGGGGTAGGGGATGGAGCAGCCGATTTCGGGATTGCTTTCCGCATTGTGCTCCTCGAATTCGACGCCGAGCGCCTTCAGCCGTTCGCGGCAGGCGACTTCCTCAGCGGGCATCTTTTCGCCAGGCCGGTCGGCCGAGCGCGGGTCGGGAAGCATTTTCTCATCGCCGGCATCCACCGGTTTTGGCGGCGGCTGCGGGGCCATGGCAGGAGGCCCAACCTCTGGTTCCGTAGTGTCGGGTCTTTGTGTCGGGATCGGCACCTCGGCTGGCGGCTCCGGCTCGCTTTCCGTTTCGGTAGACGGCTCTCGGGACGAAGGTTCGGGGGCTGACGGCTCGGGATGTGCCTGCTTTGCCTGACGAGACTTTTCCTCATTGAGCTGGTTGGAGGCGTCCGGGGCCTTTGGACCTTCCGTCTTTTGCTCTTGCGCCGGTGCGGCGTCGGCCTTTGGAGCGTCCGCGGGACGCGGCTCCGGCACTGGAACCTCGGCGGGCGAGGTCTGCTGCTCCGGCGTTTCCTGTGGCGCCTGCTTGCCTCGCGCTCTCACGCGGTGCTTGACCCTCGGCCTTCGCGGCTGGTCCAGACGCTGCGTCGACGACTGATCCATCCGAGGGGATAGTGGCTGGTAATGCCTGTGACGATGTCTGGCGTCGGCCGGTGTCGCCAGCAGGACCGTAGCCGCCAGAAGCAGCGCCAAGGTGCAAAGTCGGGAAAAGCTCAGCGTTGCCATCGCTCCGAAACGGCGCCGGCATGCTGGAAGTTGCCTCGACGAACGCTTTGCGCCGATCACAATCGGTTACCACGGCGTTACGCGCCGATCGCTTCGAGGCCTTCCTCCAGCCAGTCGGCGAGCAGTGGCATGCCAAGCAGGTACTTGGCCGTGCGCTTGTTGGCGCGTTCGCGCGCCGCCGTCACGGCGTCCACCCATTCCGAGGCGTCGTAGTCGCCGCGGCCGACCCAGGCGAGCGCGACCAGTTCGGCGGCTTCATCGACATTGAGGTCGTTGATCAGTTCGCGCAGTTCCTCTTCGGTCAGGTTTTCCGAACTTTCCTCGACAAGGCCGTCATGGTGATGATTGTCGTGCGTGTCGCCGTCGAACTCGATCTCGTGTTCGGCACCGTCGGCATAGTCCTCGTTGACAGCGGCACTCAACGCCTTGGCCTTGAGGATAAACAGGCGCACGGTATCGGGGCCGATCGTAAGATCCCAGTCCTTTTCAAGCCGCCGCTGCACGGGCCGTCTCCGTCAGTCGTTTGCCCGGATGATAGCGGATTTCCGGCCTCCGTCACCTGATGTTCTCAACGTGATTTTTCCGGGATGAAACGCGGGACGCTTGGCGTTAGTGTTGCATTCTCACCCCTCAAGGAGGCTTCGATGCACAAAAGAATGCTGATCCAGGCCGCGACTGCCCTTGTCGCGCTGCAGTTCTTCGCTGTCCCGGTATTCGCCGCGGGCAGTAGTGGTGGCAGCGACCAGACTGTCACCCAGTGCAAGAAGGGAGAGGTCTGGGACAAGAAGAAGAAAAAGTGTGTCGCTCCTCAGGAAGGCATGCTGGACGACGACAGCATCTATGATGCAGGCCATGCGCTGGCGATGGCCGGGCGCTATGACGAGGCGATCTCGGTGCTTACCCTCGCCGCCAACAAGCAGGATCCGCGCATCCTCAACTATCTCGGCTATTCGCACCGCCATTCTGGCCGTGTCACGGTCGGTCTCGGCTATTACGAGGAAGCGCTGCGCATCGACCCGAACTACACCCTGGTGCGCGAATATCTCGGCGAGGCGCATCTGCAGATCGGTTACCTCGCCGGCGCCCAGCAGCAGCTGATGGAAATCGAGAAGCGCACCGGCAAGGGCTCGCGCGAATATGGCATGCTGTCCGAGCAGATCGAGCATTTCATGCGGAGCTGATCAGGCTCCCAAGCTTATCAAAGCGGCCGCGAGCGATCGCGGCCGTTTTTTGTTGCCGCCCGCCTCACCTGCCACCTCCTCTGGTGAAAGCGGGGATGATTTTTGCAAAACCGATTTTTGGGCGTGAAAAACCCGCGAAGATTGCTATATTGGGGGAAATTGCGGTGAAACGGTTCCGTTAGCCCGAGGCTGCCGGACCGTTTTCTTTTTGTACCCAACGACAAGGCTTCCCCCGAAACGCGGGGGTGGCGGCAGGAAAGGTCAGGCATCATGAACAAGGTCCCGATGACAGGCGAGGGGTTCGCGTCATTGAAGGAAGAACTGCGTTGGCGCCAGCAGGAAGAGCGGCCGCGCATCATCGAGGCGATCTCCGAGGCGCGCTCGCATGGCGACCTGTCCGAAAATGCCGAATACCACGCCGCCAAGGAGGCGCAGAGCCTGAATGAGGGCCGCGTCAACGAGCTCGAGGACCTGATCGCGCGCGCCGAGGTGATCGACGTCACCAAGCTCAGCGGCGACAAGGTCAAGTTCGGCGCCACCGTCGTGCTGGTCGACGAGGACACCGAGGAAAAGAAGACTTATCAGATCGTCGGCGACCAGGAAGCGGACGTGAAGTCCGGCCGCATCTCGATCTCCTCGCCGATCGCGCGCGCATTGATCGGCAAGGAAGTTGGCGACGCCATCGAGGTCAATGCGCCCGGCGGTGCCAGGGGGTATGAGATCGTCCAGGTGCAGTTTATTTAGGGCCTCTTGATAGTTCTATTTTTAAAAGGCCCTAAGCCGGCGCCTGCAATTTGAGATTAAGCAGCGTGCCGGCTTCCGCCACCACCTCCGCGGGCGTCAGACGTCCACCAGGGGCGGCCAGCAGTGTCGACGCAAATTGCCCACGCGGACCCGTCAAACCCGGCTCCGTCGCCAAAAACACGGCAACTGTCGGCAGGCCGAAGGCGCTGGCGAGGTGGGTCAGGCCGGTGTCGGCGCCGATGACCAGCGTCGAGCGGCCGAGAATGGCGGCGATGTCGGCCAGCGGCGATTTTGGCACCACGACCGTGGACGGCACGACCCTGGCGATGGCATCGGCAACGGACTTCTCACGTTCGTTCGACCAGGTGGTGACCGGCATCATGCCGCGCTCGACCAGCAGGCGGGCGGTTCCGATCCAGTCCTCGACAGGCCATTTCTTGTCCTCGCGGCTGGTGCCGTGCAACAGGAAGGCGGTTTTTCCGGTGATGCCGGCGAGAGCGCCGGGTGGCGGCACGATGCCTGAAGCAAGCGTCGACAGATCTGGCTGATAGCCAAGCGCCAGCCCGAACAGCCGCCGCGTCCGCTCGATGGCGTGCAGGTTGCGCGGCACGCCGTAGGTGACGTCGTAGAACAGGGTCGCCGAGGGTTCGCGTGCGCTCGACCGGTCGAAGCCGGCGATCGGTGCGCGCGCCTGCCGCGCCACCAGGGCCGATTTCAGCAGGCCCTGTGCGTCGATGACCAGATCGTAGCGGCATTTACGCAAGGTTCGGCGCAGCGCGGCCGCCTCACGCCAGGTGCTGTCCCTGAAAAGCGCCTTGCGCCAGCGCCGGATGGCCACCGTATGGATCCTGCCAACCGCCGGGTGCAGGGCGACAATGCCGGCAAACGCCTCCTCGACGCACCAGTCGAAGGAAACGTCGGGCCGGTGCAGGCTGGCATCCTCGACGGCCGGAAAGGTGTGGATGACATCGCCCATCGACGATGTCTTGACGATCAGGACCTTCATGCCGCGGCCGGGATTGCCAGCAGTCGCTCCGCCGCCGCCGCGACTTGGCCGACTTCCAATGTCTTCAGGCAGTTGAGATGGCCGAGCGGGCAGATCTTCTGGTGGCAGGGCGAGCAGGAGAGGTGCAGCCAGACCAGCTCGCGCCGTTCCGCCAGCGGCGGCGTGTTTTCGGGCGAGGTCGAGCCGTAGACGGCGACGATCGGCGTGCCGACGCTTGCCGCGACATGCATCAGCCCGCTGTCGTTGGACACAGCCAGCCTTGCCGCGGCGATCAGGTCGATGGCGTCCTCCAGACGTGTCTGGCCGGCGAGGTCGACGACGCCGGGGGCAAGGGCAGCGATCTCGGCAGTGACGTCGCGGTCGTTCTTCGAACCGAACAGGGCGACCTTCAGGCCCTTGTCCACGAACTCGCGGGCAAGGCCGGCATAGCTTTCGCTCGGCCAGCGCTTGGCCGGGCCGAATTCGGCGCCAGGCATCAGGGCGACGAATTTCTGCCGCGCCAGCCCGAAACGGTCGAGCAGGGCGGCTTGGTTGCCGGCATCCACGGTCAGATGGGGCGCGCGAAAACTGCCGCCCCTGGCGAGACTGAAATAGGCCTGCGCGGTGCGCCGTTTCACGGCGTTCGGCAGCGGCACGATGTCGGTCAGCAATCCATAGCGCATTTCGCGCAGATGGCCGACACGGCGCGGAATGCGGGCAAAGAAGGGGATCAGCGCCGATTTCCAGCTGCCCGGCAGGACATAGGCCATGTCGTAGCGGCCGCGCAGCAGGCGGCCGAAGCGGCGGCGATGGGTAAATTCGAGCGCGCCGGGTTTCAGCGGAAAGTCGATCTGCTGGCGGATCTCGGGCATGCGCTTGACCAGCGGTGCCGCCCAGGCCGGCGCCAGCACATCGATCGCGGCGTTGGGATGGAGCTCCTTCAGCGCCGAGAACAGGCACTGCGCCATCACCATGTCGCCCACCCAGCGTGGGCCGATCACGAGGATCGTTGGGCTTTCAGCCATTCGACATAGTCTCTGACACCGGTTTCCACTGTCCGGAACTGGCCGTTGTAACCGGCCGCGCGCAAACGGGACATATCAGCTTGCGTGAAGCTCTGGTAGCTGCCCTTGAGGTGGTCGGGGAAGGGGATGAACTCGATCTCGCCCTTGCCCAGCGTATCGATGACGGTTTCGGCGATGGCGCGGAAGGGTTGGGCGCGGCCGGTGCCGCAGTTGAAGATGCCGTTCGAGCCGCGCTTCCACAGCCATAGATTGACGTCGGCGACATCGCCGACATGGATGAAGTCGCGGCTCTGTTCGCCGGGGCCGAAGCCGTCATAGGCGCCGAACAGTTTCGGATTCTCGCCGCGCTCGACCTGGTTGAACAGATGGAAGGCGACCGAGGCCATGGCGCCCTTGTGCGCCTCGCGCGGGCCATAGACGTTGAAATAGCGCAGGCCCGCGACCTGCGAATGGTCGGTGTCGAAGACGGTGCGCCTGACATAGTCGTCGAACAGCTTCTTCGAATAGGCATAGACGTTGAGCGGCCGCTCGAGCGCCGGCTCCTCGCGAAACTCGGAACCGCCACCGTAGACGGAAGCCGAGGAGGCGTAGAGGAAGGGTACGCGCAGCGCCTGGCAGGCGTGCAGCAGCCGCTTCGAATAAGCAAAATTCACCTCCATCATGAACTTGCCGTTCCACTCGGTGGTGGTCGAGCAGGCGCCCTGGTGGAACACGGCCTCGACACGACCGAGCGAGCCGGCCTCGATGCGGGTCAGAAAATCGTCCTTGTCGAGATAGTCGGCAATGCCGAGGTCGGCGAGATTGGCGATCTTGTGGCCGTCGGTGAGATCGTCGACAACGAGAATGTCGTCATGGCCTTCGGCATTGAGCGCGGCGACGATGTTGGAGCCGATCATGCCGGCGCCGCCCGTGACGATGATCATGAAGGCCTCTGGTTGCTTGCGATTCCGGTCCTTATAAGGGAGGCCAGCCGGGCTGTCGACAAAGCAGGTGCAGGCGTCACAGTGGCGCCGCAAAGCTTCCGCTCAGTCAGCACCGATCATAAGGGACAGAAAATGCCGTCGACCGAACTGCTCATTGCGTTCTTCGCCACCACGGCGATCTTCGCCTATATCCCCGGTCCGGCCATGCTTTATGCGGCGGCGCAGACGATGGCGCGCGGGCGCTGGTCGGGACTGACGGCGGCACTGGGCATCCATCTCGGCGGTTATGTGCATGTCTTTGCCGCCGCCGCCGGCCTGTCGGTGCTGTTCCATGCCGTGCCGCCGCTCTACATGGCGGTCAAGCTGGTCGGCGCGCTCTATCTGATCTGGCTCGGCGTCTCGCTGTTTCGCAAACGCATCGAGGGCGACGTGGCGCTGCCCGCGATCGAGCGGAAATCGGCCCGCCGCGCCTTTTTCGAGAGCATCACCGTCGAGGTGCTCAATCCGAAAACCGCGATCTTCTTCATGGCGTTCCTGCCGCAGTTCATCGATGCCTCTGCGGCCCTCCCGGTGTGGCTGCAATTCGTGGTGCTAGGCACCATCGTCAACCTGATGTTCTCCTCGGCCGACATCGTCTGCGTGTTCCTGGCCGGCCTCGTCATCGGCCGGCTGCGGCGTTCGAGCCGGGCGCAGCGGCTGATGCAGCGGGCCGGTGGTGCCGTGCTGGTCGGGCTCGGCGTCCACGTTGCCTTGCAGAAGAGCTGAAGCGGCGCCGCCGTTGCGCCGGTTCGAATTGCGGTATATCGGCAGGCATGAACGACCGCCAGCCGACACCCCGTATGTTTCAGCGACTGTTTTTCCCCGCGCGTTGCCAGTGATATGATCAAGCACAATCCGCCTTCTCCCGAACCCTTGCACCGCGCCATTGCCCGCTTTGGCGGCGTCACCGTGCTGGTGGTCGGCGACCTTATCCTCGACCGCTTCGTCAACGGCGTCATCGAGCGGATTTCGCCGGAAGCGCCGATCCCCGTGCTGCATGGGCGCGGCGAGACCTCGGCCATGGGCGGCGCCGGCAATGTCGTGGCCAACATCGTCTCGCTTGGCGCGCGGGCCATTCCGGTTTCGGTGATCGGCACGGACACCGCCGGCGACAGCCTGGTGCGGATGCTCGGCGAGCTTGGCGCCGAGACAGCGGGGCTTTGGCAGCAGCGCGGCCGCATGACGTCGTCGAAGAGCCGCTTCAGCGCGCTCAACCAGCAGGTGCTGCGCTTCGACGAGGAAGAGATCAAGCCGCTGGACGCGACTGAGCGGGCAGGGCTGATCCGGCATTTCCGCGCGGCACTGGCGGGGGCCGACATCGTCATCCTGTCCGATTACGGCAAGGGCATCCTGCTCGACGGCGTCGCCGCCGAACTCATCGCCATCTGCCGCGAGGCGGGCAAGCCGGTGCTGGTCGATCCGAAGGGCCGCGACTATGCGCGCTATGCCGGCGCGACCGCCATCACCCCCAACCGCAAGGAGCTTGGCGAGGCCGTCGGCCACGCCGTGTTCGCCGATGACGAGATCGTGGCTGCCGCACGCGAACTGATTTCGGCGCATGGTTTCGACTTCGTCGTCGCCACGCGCAGTGAAAAGGGCATGAGCGTCGTCGGCCCGGTCGAGGCGCGCCATATCGCCACCCAGGCGCGCGAAGTGTTCGATGTCTCTGGCGCCGGCGACACGGTGATCGCGACGTTCGCGCTGGCGCTCGCATCGGGAGCCGATCCCGTCGCGGCGGCCTCGATCGCCAATGCCGCCGGCGGCGTCGTGGTCGGAAAACGCGGCACCGCGCGGCTGACGGTCGAGGAGCTTACCGGGGCGCTGTTTCGCTCGCACGGACCGACCGCCCACAAGGATGCCATTCTCGATGCCGCATCGGCCGCGCGCATGGTGGCGGCCTGGAAGGAAGAGGGCTTGAGCGTCGGCTTCACCAATGGCTGCTTCGATATTCTGCATGCCGGCCATGTCAGCCTGCTGCACGCGGCGCGCAGCCAGTGCGACCGGCTGGTGCTCGGCCTCAACAGCGATGCTTCGGTGCGGCGGCTGAAAGGGGCGGGCCGTCCTGTCAACGACCAGCACGACCGCGCCTGCGTGCTCGCGGCCCTTGCCTCGGTCGATGCCGTCGTTGTCTTCGAGGAGGATACGCCGCTGGCGCTGATCGAGGCGCTACTGCCCGACATCCTGGTCAAGGGCGCGGACTATACGATCGACACCGTGGTCGGCGCCGACGTGGTGCAGAAGGCCGGCGGGCGCGTCGTGCTGGTCGATCTCGTCGCCGGCAAGAGCACCACCGGCACCATCGGCAAATTGCGCGCCGGCTCTACAAGCTGAGGTTTTGATGTCTGAACTGAACGACTATCTGGTCCGCTCGGCGGCCGCGATCACGGCGATGGTCAAGCGTGACCTGACCGGCGAGATGGAACGGGCGGCGAGCGCCGTGGTGACGGCGCTTTCATCGGGCAAGGCCTTGCTGATCGCCGGCAATGGCGGTTCGGCGAGCGACGCCATCCACATAGCCGGCGAATTGGTCGGCCGCTTCCTGAAGGAGCGCAAGGCCTACAATGTCATCGCGCTGCCGGCCAATGCGGCGGTGCTGACGGCCTGGGGCAATGATTACGGCTTCGACACGGTGTTCTCGCGCCAGGTCGAGGCGCATGGCACGGTCGGAGGCGTGCTTCTGGCGATCTCGACCAGCGGCAATTCGCCGAGCATCCTGGCCGCCGCCGAACAGGCGCGGATGATGGACATGACGGTGATCGGCCTGACCGGCGACACCGGCGGCAAACTCAAGCCGCTGTGCGACATCCTGCTCAACGTGCCCTCGACCTCGACGCCGATCATCCAGCAGGGGCATCTGTGCCTCTACCATCACCTCTGCGAAGTGGTCGAAGCGCGTCTCAGCAATGGCTGACAGGACGGCGCCGCCACATCCGCTGACCGAGCCGGGCGTGTGGGTCGAGCGCCTCGGAAACCGAATTTTCCCGCCGCACCTGCCGGCGCTGTTCCTCGACCGCGACGGCACCATCAACGTCGATACCGATTATCCCAGCGACCCGGCCGAGATAGAGCTCAGGCCGCAGATGCTGCCGGCGATCGCAGCCGCCAACCGGGCGGGAATCCCGGTTGTGGTGGTCACCAACCAGTCCGGCATCGCGCGCGGCTATTTCGGCTGGAGCGCCTTTGCGGCGGTGAACGGCCGCGTGCTCGAGCTGTTGGGCGAGGAGGGCGTGTTCGTCGACATGGTGATTGCCTGCGCCTACCACGAGGCCGGCGTCGGACCACTCGCCATCCCCGATCATCCGATGCGCAAGCCCAATCCAGGCATGCTGGTCGATGTGGGCAAACGCCTTGCTCTCGATCTCCAGCGCTCGCTGATCGTCGGCGACAAGCTTGCCGACATGCAGGCGGGAAAGCGCGCCGGTCTGGCACTGGGCTGGCTGGTCGACGGCGAGGCTGCGGTCCAGCCCGGCTTCGCCATTCGGCCCCTGCGGGGCAGCAGCGACCTTGGTGAGTTGCTCGCCGCCGTTGAAGCGCTCGGCCGGGACAACCGTTCCTGATCCCGGCCTGACGGCTCACGCAGGATCGTTGCGTTCCGAGGCTTCGTAGAGCTTTGCCTCGGTGGCGAAGGAATAGATCATCACCGACATCGAGTAGACGAAGCCGTGCCGGCCGCACAGGAAATAGCGCTTGGCCAGGTAGAATTTCAGGAAGTTGCCGAGCGGCGACAACACCAGCCGCACAAGGCCGGGCTTCTTGCCCTTCTCGACCAGCGTGACGGCCTTGAGGCTGGAATAGGCGTTGGCCCGGGCGAGACCTTCCTCGATCGATATTTCACGGCGATGCAGCAGGACGCCCTCTTCGATCGTGCCGGTCTCGCCCGGCACGTGGAAGGCTTCGTGCACCCGCGCGGTGAGATCGATGGTGGCGCCCTCCCGACGGAAAAGCCGCATCAGCCTGTTGTGCAGCACCCAGCGATGCGCATAGCCATAGCCCTTCAGCCAATCGCGGCGACGGATGTACCAGCCGCGGATCTTGCCATCGGCGGCCTGCGTGATGGCCACGATCGACTGCCGCAACTGGTCGTCGACGCGCTCGTCCGGGTCGATCGAAAGGCACCAGGGCTGGGTCGCGTGGTCGAGCGAGAATTGCCGCTGACGGGGAAAACCCGGCCAGTCATTGTGCAGCAGCGTTATCGGGTAGCCCTTGGCGATATAGCTTTTGACGCATTCGATGGTGCCATCAGTAGAACCGGAATCGACGATGATGATCTCGGAGCAGAAGTCGATGCTTTCCAGGCACGGGCCGATCATGTCGGCCTCGTTCACGCAGATGATAAGCGCCGAGACCGGGCTTGCAAATCGAGTCATGGTCCCCCTCCCATGGCGGGCCGCCCCCAGAGCAACGCTGCTTTCGCCATCTGTACCCAAGCAAATCCGCACGGAAAACCGTTACACACTTTTCCTGGAATCGCTTGAGAAACCAATTAGCGGTCAGCCAAGCGACGAAGTCCGGCAGAGCCGTCCAGCCTTGTACATCAGCGTCTGTCGAATACCAACGCGGCGCCGGTGTGGCGAAGGCCAGGAATTCGCCAGCGCACAGGCGCTCGCCTCGCCTCAGGGGCGTTCGAAGGAAACCAGGCCCTCATCCTTGACCCGGCGTATGGTGAGAGCGGTGCGCACCGTGTCGACATTCGGCGTCGAGGTCAGCTCCTCGATGACGAAGGTCTGGAAGGCGCCGAGGTCGCTTGCCACGCAGTGCAGCAGGAAATCGGATTCGCCCGAGACCATCCAGGCATCGCGCACGATCGGCCAGCCGCGCGTGCGCTCGGCGAAGGTGCGCAGTTCGGCATCGGCCTGGTGATGCAGGCCGACCAGGCAGAAGGCGACGACATCGAGGCCGAGCGCCGGGGCATTGAGCAGCGCGCGGTAGCCGCGGATGATGCCGGCCTCCTCCAGCCGCTTGACCCGGCGCAGGCAGGGCGGGGCCGAAATGCCGACGCGGTTCGACAGCTCGACATTGGTCATGCGCCCATCCGCCTGCAGCTCGCGCAGGATCTTCCAGTCGATGGCGTCGAGGTCGGCTTTCAGCGGCATGGCGGTCTCAGCTCGGCGCAAGAATCTTTCGCGATTTTGTAATTAAACGACTTTTGTGTCGGCGCCAGCCCTCATCAAAGCGATTTTTGAATGGTAACGAAAGCGGCAATGGCGCGAATAAGCGCTTTGGGCCGAAGCTTTCCGGGGACGACGGCCCGTTCGTCTTGCTGGCGTGGTTGGCAACCCTTACATTGAGCGCGAATTCCACGTCTTTTTCCAAGGCATCGTCCGCCCGCAGAGGTTCTAGATGACCACCAAGCACGCGCCCGTTCTCATCATCGGTTCCGGCCCCGCAGGCTATACGGCGGCGGTCTATGCCGCGCGCGCCATGCTGAAGCCGATGCTGGTCGCCGGCCTGCAGCAAGGCGGCCAGCTGATGATCACCACCGATGTCGAAAACTATCCCGGCTTCGCCGATCCCATCCAGGGACCGTGGCTGATGGAACAGATGCTGAAGCAGGCAGAGCATGTCGGCACCGACATCATCAACGACATCATCACCGAGGTAGACCTCAACGTGCGGCCGTTTCGCGCCAAGGGCGATTCCGGCACCACCTACACCGCCGACGCGCTGATCATCGCAACCGGCGCGCAGGCCAAGTGGCTGGGCATTCCGACCGAGCAGGATTTCATGGGCTTCGGTGTCTCGGCCTGCGCCACCTGTGACGGCTTCTTCTATCGCGGCAAGGATGTCGCGGTGGTCGGCGGCGGCAATTCGGCGGTGGAAGAGGCGCTCTATCTGTCGAACCTCGCCAAGAGCGTCACGGTCATCCATCGGCGCAGCGACTTCCGCGCCGAGCGCATCCTGCGCGAGCGGCTGCTGCAGAAGGACAATGTCCGCGTCATCTGGGACACGGTGGTCGACGAGATCACCGGCCGCCCCGGCAAGGCGCCGCTGCCACCGTCAGTCGAAGGGCTGAAGCTCAAGCATGCGGTGACCGGTGCCGAAACCCACCTCAAGGTCGACGGTGTGTTCGTGGCGATCGGCCATGCGCCGGCGGTCGAGCTGTTTGTCGGCAAGCTGAAGCAGAAGCCGAACGGTTACTTGTGGACGGCGCCGAATTCGACCCGCACCGACGTGCCCGGTGTGTTCGCGGCCGGCGACGTGACCGACGACGTCTACCGCCAGGCGGTGACGGCGGCGGGGCTCGGCTGCATGGCGGCACTCGAAGCGGAAAAGTATCTCGCCGGCATCGAGGTGCACCGCGAAGCAGCCGAATAACGGCCGCTTTAAACTGTTAAAAAAACGGCTTAGAAACGCCGTGTAAAAGCCTGATTTTTCATTCAGACGCCAAACAGAACGAGGGGAATCATGGCGTTGGACTGGGACAAGCTACGCGTGTTTCACGCTGCGGCGGAAGCGGGGTCGTTTACGCACGCGGCCGAGACATTGCACCTGTCGCAATCGGCGATCTCGCGGCAGGTCAGTGCGCTCGAGCACGATGTCGGCGTGCCGCTGTTCAACCGCCATGCGCGCGGCCTGGTGTTGACCGAACAAGGCGAGATGCTGTTTCGCACGGCGCATGACGTGCTGATGAAGCTCGAGACCATCAAGTCGCGCCTGACCGAGACCAAGGACCGGCCCTCCGGCGTGCTTCGCGTCACGACAACGGTTGGCCTCGGCGCCGGCTGGCTGACCGAACGGGTGCAGGAGTTCATCGAGCTTTATCCGGAAGTCAGCCTGCAGCTGATCCTCGCCAATGAGGAGCTCGACCTCACCATGCGCCAGGCCGATTGCGCCATCCGGCTGCGCCAGCCCCAGCAGCCGGACCTGATCCAGCGCCGCCTGTTCACCGTGCATTTCCACCTCTATGCGGCACCCTCCTACGTCGCCAAGCATGGCAAGCCAGCCTCGGTCGCGGAGCTCAGAAACCATCGCATCGTCACCTTCGGCCTGCCGGTGCCGTCGCATCTGTCGGAGTTGAACTGGCTGGAGACGGTCGGCGATTTCGAGGGCGGCCAACGTGTGCCGTCGCTGCAGATCAACGACATCTTGTCGATCAAGCGCGCCGTGCAGGGCGGCGCAGGCATCGCCATGCTGCCCGATTATGTGATCAACAAGGACTCCGGCCTGGTGCAGCTTTTGCCGGAAACCGAGGTGCCGTCTTTCGACACCTATTTCGCCTATCCCGACGCGATGAAGAACCAGGCCAAGCTGCACGTGTTCCGCGATTTCATTATCGCCAAAGCGCGCAGTTGGTCATTCTAGCCCTAGCGGACGATCGGCAGCACTGGTGATCTGTTCGCCCCGCCAGGGCGTCAGGCGCGGCAGCCAGCCGGGGACGTTGCGTCGATAGGTTTCATAGTCGGCGCCGTAGCGGCGGGCGAGCGTCGGCTCCTCGTAGAATTTGACGAAGGAGCTCATGACAACAGCGCCGATGACGGCATAGCCGACAAGCGTCCAACTCGAGAACAGCAGCGCCTGGCCGAGGATGATCGACAGCACGGCGACATACATGGGGTTGCGGACATGGCGGTAGATGCCGCCGATCACGAGCTTCTCCGTCGGCGCGACCGGGGCCGGCGTGCCCAGCCCCTCGAGCGCGAAGCTGGCGAAAGCATGCAGCAGAACAGCAGCCGCGGCGACGATGAGGACGCCGCCGGCAGGAACAAAGCCCGGCATGGTGGACCACGGCAGGCGATAATGATCGCTGAGCAGCCAGGGAACCAGCCCGGCGACCACGCCGGGTGCCGCGATGAAGAAGGCCGTGCTGCCGGCGATCGCCGAAAACGTCCGCATTGGCTGCTTTCTCTCCGATTGCCTCAGAAATGGACGTCTGCTGCCTGCTTCGACATCATTGCGTAATTTTGGTGGTTTGGGGCGAAAACCGGTCGCGATTCACGCTTCTGTAGTGACGATTGCGTGGTTGAGCGCCCCATTTTTGACGATTCTGCTGGTCCTATTGGCTCGTGGAATGGGTTGGACCACAGCCTATGTCTTTTTGCATGCGTGTGTTGCAAAATAGATGCTTGTTTCTTGGGCATGTTGAGCACATATATAGATCATCTCCTGGGCGCGTTCTCCTCCCATTAGCGCCCTTGAGTGTTCCCCTCTGGAGGTTAGCCTTAACAGGCACTTCCAATCAAACTCAGCCGGATCTTCACTGATCCGGCTTTTTTGTTGCCCGGACCCTGCCGGGATGGCTGGGAATTCCACGAGAATTGCCGCGTAACAGTGTCATGTAACCTCTGGTAACATGACAACGATGCCTTCCGCTGCTATGAAGAGGCTAGGACGCGGTGTGGTTCGGACGGGAGATGGGGGCATCACTCGTACGGCCCGGGCTCAGGCGGCTACCGCGTCCGAACCCTTTTCCGCCGAAAGCGGCGACTGTACATGCGGCGGGCCTGCCGTTTCCCCTCCCGAGAAAACGGTCCGCAAACAAAACGACGTCCGGCTCCCCGGGCGTCGTTTTTGGTATTTATCCCCTCGAACAAGGGTTCGAGGGGATGGTGTGTCGAAATCAGGATCAGGCGGCCTTGCCGTTGGTATTCATCGCTTCGTCGGCGAGACGGCCGGTGAGTTCGGCCATATGGTCGAAGACGGCGCGATAGCTGGCGACGCCCGCGGTCGCCGAGCGCAGTTCGATGATCAGGTCGCCGATCTCGGCCTGCGGCATGGTCGCCTCGACGACGTCCCATCCCGGCCATCCCAGCCGCGCGTCATAGCCGAGGATCTGGCCGCGCCGCTGCGGGATCAGCGCGATGATCTTCGACGTCGCGTCGGACGGCGTGACGATCTCGACCTTCATCACCGGCTCGAGCAGCACCGGCGAGCAGGCGGCCATGCCTTCCTTCATCGCGAGCTTCGCTGCCATCTGGAAGGCCATGTCGGAGGAATCCACCGCATGGTAGGAGCCGTCCGACAGGTTGACGGCGACGTCGACGACGGGGAAGCCGAGCGGGCCGTTCTTCAAGTAGTCGCGTATGCCTGTCTCCACCGACTGGATGTAGGTCTTCGGCACGACGCCGCCGGTGATGGTGTCGGTGAACTGGAAGCCTGAGCCGCGCGGCAGCGGCTTGATCTCGATCACCACATCGCCGAACTGGCCATGGCCGCCCGACTGCTTCTTGTGGCGGCCGCGCTGCTGCGCCGATTTGCGGATCGTCTCGCGGTAGGGCACCGCGGGCGCGTGGCCTTCGACGGGGATCTGGTTCTTGCCCTCCAGCCGCTCGCGCACGACGCGCAGATGCATTTCGCCATGGCCCGACAGCACCGTCTCGGCCGAGTCCTGGTTGTGGCGCAGGCTGAGCGAGGGATCTTCCTCGGCCAGCCGCTGGATGGCGGCCGACATCTTGACCTCGTCCTTGCGTTCCTTCGGCCGCAGCGCGAAGGCGAAGACCGGCTGCGGCGGCTCGAACGTGAACAGCTGTTTGGTGCCGCCCTTGGCCGAGGTCAGCGTCTGGCCGGTCTTGACCTCGTCCAGCTTGCCCAGCGCCACCGTGTCGCCGGCCTTGGCGGCGGTGAGCTTGAACTGATCCTTGCCGAGCATCTTGTAGATGCCGGAAACCTTGGCGGTGTCGCCGCCGGGCAGCCACAGCTCGGAGCCGTCGGCGACCTGGCCGGACAGGATGCGCGACACCGACAGCTTGCCGCCATGCGGCGTGTGGATGGTCTTCATCACCTGGACCACGGTGGCCCCGCCGTCCGAGGCACCAAGCCGCTTGCGGGTCGCCTCGATGTCGGGTGCGTCGTGGCGGATCGCCTTCAAGAGGCGCAGCACCCCATTGCCCTTTTCGGCGGTGCCGATCAGCACCGGCGTCACCACGCCTTCGCGCAGGTCGGCGGCGAGGTCGTCGAAGATCGCGTCCTTCGGCGGTTCGATCTCCTCGAGCAACTGTTCCATCAGCTGGTCGTCGTGGTCGGCCAGGGTCTCGAGCATGGAGAAGCGCGCCTCCAATTCGCGCGCCTTGTCGTCGCCCGGTATCTGAGCCACCTCGCTTTCGGCATATTCGCGGTAGATGTAGGCGCGTTCCAGCGCCAGATCGATCGAGCCGATGACGACGCCGTCCTTGCGCAGCGGAATCTGGCGCAGCAACAGCGGCACCGAGCTTGCCGGCTGCAGCATCTTCAGCGTGTCGCGTACGCCTGAAATCGCCTTGTCGACCTTGTTGAGGAACAGGATCCGCGGCACGCCGAGATCGTCGAGCTTGCGGATGATGAGCTGCAGGGCAGGGATCTTCTTTTCGTCGGCCTCGGCAACGACCACCGCGAGGTCGCAGGCGGCCAGCACCGGCTCGGCCTCGAAGGAGAATTCGATCGAGCCGGGACAATCGACGAAGGTGATCTGCTCGCCCATGAATTCGGTGGTGGCGATCGTCGCCTCGACGCTCATGGCGTGGGCGCGCGCCTCCGGCGAATGATCCGAGACGGTGCTACCTGATGAAACGGGATTTTGTCGGGGGATGGCGCCCGTGCGGGCCAATATAGCTTCGAGAAGTGTCGTCTTACCGCTTGCAAAGGGACCGACTATGGCAATGCATTTCGGTCCCGTGCGTCGTCCTCCGGCGCGAGTACCCATGGCTGACCTCCACTCAGGCGTTTCCCTAGGGACCGACTGCTAGCATGGTTCAGGCGTGGTCAGTCGGTCCTGAGCGGCGGCCGGCCTGTTCGACCGTCGCGGGCGGGGTTCTTTTCCTGTTGCCACCTGCCCTGAAGCATCGTCCCACTTGTTTGCCGGCAGGGCAAGGAAAATAGAAATCCGCTGCCGTGTGGTGGTCTCAGGCGCTCAGCGCCAGGGGTTCGGCATCGATGGCGCGAAAGGGCGCCTTGTCGCGCGGCGCCGGCCTGCCAAAGAAGTAGCCCTGGAAACGGTTGCAGCCGGCGGCCTTGGCCAGCGCGAACTCTTCCTGCGTCTCCACGCCTTCCGCCACGATGGTGAAAGGTTCATGGTTAAGGAGAGAAAACCGCTTCTTCCGCCAGGCAGCCGAAACAGCCGGTTGCGCCTCGGGCGATATCGGCCGACAATGCGTTTGCCTCGACGAGCAGCGGCGTTTGCGGCCGGTCGCTTCACCACCAGTTTCAGGGTCAGACGATGAAGATCATTGCTTGCGGCAGCGTGTCGACCATCATAGCGCCGGAAAAATACTTCACCGGCCGGGTTCTGCAGACGCCGATCATCGAGGCGGAGGCGCCGGCGCGACTGAGGGCGACACTGGTCAGCTTCGAACCGGGGGCGCGCACCCACTGGCACACACATCCGCTCGGTCAGACGCTCTACGTCACCTCGGGCGCCGGGCTTGCCCAGACATGGGGCGGGCCGGTCCAGGAGATCAGGGCAGGCGACGTGATCTGGTTCGCGCCCGACGAAAAGCACTGGCATGGCGCCGGGCCGAAGACGGCGATGACGCATATCGCCATGCAGGAAGCGCGCGACGGCGTCCATGCCGATTGGCTGGAAGCGGTTTCCGGCGAGCAATATGGCAGCTGAGTCCTGGCCATCCGCGGACGGCAGGCCTATTCGGGCCGCACCATCCTGAGGAACAGAGCGGAAAGGTTTGCAGCGAGCTCTGCACGTTTCATGTTGGGATGGACCATGCCGAAGAATCGCCTGCCGCTCGTCGCCGCCGTCTATCTCGGCACGTTTGTCGCTTTGCTCGACGTCAGCATCGTCAATGTCGCGTTGCCGACCATCCAGCAGGCGCTGCACACCGATTTCGGCGGCATGCAATGGGTGGTCGATGCCTACACGCTGTGCCTGTCGGCCTTCATGCTGTCGTCGGGGCTGATCGGCGACCGCTATGGCCGCAAGCGCTCATGGTTGGCCGGCGTCGGCATCTTCGTTGCCGGTTCGCTGATCTGTGCCGTCGCGCCCAATTTGCCGACGCTGCTCGCCGGCCGGGTGGTGCAAGGCATCGCCGGCTCGCTGCTCATTCCAGGCGCGTTGTCGATCCTGACGCAGGCCTTCGCCGATCCGCGCCAGCGGGCCGGCGTCATCGGCGGCTGGGCCTCGTTCGCCGCGGTTTCTCTGGTCGTCGGCCCGGTGCTTGGCGGCATTCTGGTGCAGACGGTCGGCTGGCAGAGCATCTTCCTGATCAATTTGCCGCTCGGCCTTTTCACCATCGCGCTGGGCGCTGTGTCGATCGAGGAGACGGCGCATCCCGAACATGCCCATCTCGACCTTGTCGGCCTGGCGCTCTCGATCCTGTGGCTTGGCGCGCTGACCTTCGGCCTGATCTCGGCCGGCGAGAGCGGCTGGGGCGACACCTGGACCATCACGGCCATCCTTGCCGGCGTCGTCGGCCTGGTGGTCTTCCTTGGCTTCGAGGCGCGCACGCCACGGCCCATGCTGCCGCTTGGCCTGTTCCGCAACGTGCGCTTTGCCGTCGCCAACGTCGCCTCGTTCGCGCTCGGCTTCACCTCCTACAGCTGCGTGTTCTTCTTCTCGATGTTCCTGCAGCAGGTGCAGGGCTGGTCGCCGACGCAGACCGGCCTGCGCATGGCGCCGGCCTTTCTTATCCAGATCGTCGTGTCGCCCTGGATCGGCCGGCTGAGCGCCCGCTATGGGCATTCGCTCTTGATGACGGCGGGCTACGTGCTGATCGGGCTTTCGATGCTCGGCATGTGCTGGGCCGGGCCGTCGACGCCATACGCGCTGCTCTGCGCGCTGTTCATCATCAACGGTCTCGGCAACTCGCTGGCGATACCGACCGGCAGTGCCGCCGCAATGTCCTACGCGCCGCGCGAGCGCTCCGGCATGGTGTCGGCCGTCATCAACGCCACCCGCCAGGGCGGGCTGGCCATCGGCATCGCGCTGCTAGGCGCGCTGATGAGCATGCGGGCGACGAGCCTCTTGACCGGATATCTCGGTGACGCCGGTGTCGGCAATGCCGAAGCGGTGGCGCGTGCCGCCATATCACGGCATGATTTCGCGACCGACGCGGCAATCGGCGAGGATGGCGTGCATCGGCTGTTCGCCACCGCCTATGCCGGCGGCTTCCACGCCGCAATGCTGACGGCGGCGATCGCCGCGTTCCTCACCGCCGCTCTGCTGATCATGGTCCTGGCGCCGGCCGAGGCGCGTTCGGCCAGGCAAGCAAAGCAGCAGGCGTAAGGTGCCTGGCCGCCAACAACAACCCGGCGATGATGGCGCCGGGTTTCTTTTGTCGTCAGATCGATCTGATCAGGTCAGCGATGCCGTGAAGCGCTGGATGCGCGTGCAGGCTTCCTCCAGCAGTGCATCCGAGGTCGCATAGGAGATGCGGAAGTTGGGGCCGAGGCCGAAGGCCGAGCCGAACACCACCGCCACGCCTTCCGCCTCGAGCAGTTCCGAGCAGAAGGCCTCGTCCGTGTCGATCACCTTGCCGGCCTTGGTCTTCTTGCCGATCAGCTGGGCGCAGGAAGGATAGACATAGAAGGCGCCTTCCGGCGACGGGCACGTGATGCCGCGCGCCTGGTTGAGCATCGAGACGACGAGGTCGCGCCGCCCTTGGAAGATCGCCTTGTTCCTGGCGATGAAGTCCTGCGGGCCGTTGAGCGCCTCGACGGAAGCCCATTGCGCGATGGTGCAGGCGCCCGAGGTCTGCTGGCCCTGGATCATGTCCATCGCCTTGATCAGTTGGACCGGACCGGCGGCATAGCCGATGCGCCAGCCAGTCATGGCATAGGCTTTCGACACGCCGTTCATGGTCAGCGTGCGCTCATAGAGCTTCGGCTCGACCTCGGCGATGGTCTTGAAGACGAAGTCGCCATAGGTCAGGTGCTCGTACATGTCATCGGTCAGCGTCCAGACATGCGGATGCTTCAACAGCACGTCGGCCAGCGCGCGCAGTTCGGCTTGCGTGTAGGCCGCGCCCGACGGGTTGGACGGCGAGTTCATCAGCAGCCATTTGGTCTTCGGGGTGATCGCCTTTTCCAGCACTTCGGGCGTCAGCTTGAAACCATTCTCGATCGAGGTGTCGGCGAACACCGACGTGCCGCCGCAGATCGCCACCATTTCGGGGTAGCTGACCCAGTAGGGGCGGGGGATGATGACCTCGTCGCCGGGGTTCAATGTCGCCATGAAGGCGTTGAACAGGATCTGCTTGCCGCCGGTGCCGACAATGGTCTGCTCGGGCTTGTAGTCGAGATTGTTCTCGCGCTTGAATTTTTTTGCGATCGCCTCGCGCAGCGGCACGATGCCCGAAACCGGCGGGTACTTGGTCTCGCCACGGCGGATGGCTTCGATCGCCGCATTCTTGATGTTGTCGGGCGTGTCGAAATCCGGTTCGCCGGCGCCGAGGCCGATAATGTCACGGCCGGCATTTTTCAGCTCGCGCGCTTTCTGCGTCACCGCGATGGTGGCGGAAGGCTTTACGCGGGAAAGGGTGTCGGCAAGAAAGGCCATGACCAGATATCTCTCCTTGAGAAGATCGGCGCGGCCAGGAGCGGCCGCGGCGCTTCTCATGTCGCATGATTCCGCTCAGTGCAAGCTTTGTCGGCTGATCCAGACCTCAAGGAGCCGTGATTGCCACCTGTGAGCGGCAACAAAAAATTCATTAACGGGCGGTAAGGGCTTGAGTGGCAGGATCGCAATCCATTCCGCCATTTCGCGGAGCGAGGGACCCTTGTCACGCAGCGTCGGGCTTGCCCATATCATCCGTCATGATGACGGCACCTCGTCAGGTCTCTGGGGCATCTACACGCTGCAGAGCGCCTTCCAGCCGATCTTCGCCTTCAACCAGGGCAAGCTGTCGATTGCCGCCTTCGAAGGGCTGATCCGGCCGTTTCGCGACGGCGAGCCGCAATCGCCGATGGCCTTCTTCTCGACCTGTCCGGCCGCCGACCGCCTGCATGTCGAAGCGCTGACCAGGACGTTGCATCTGCTCAATGCCGGCGCCTGCCTGCCGCAGGAGGCGTCGATCTTCATCAATTTCGACCCGTCGGTGTTCACCGAGCGGTCGATTGCCGACAATGCCCTGCGCGAAATGCGGCTGGTGCTGCACGAGGCCGGCATCGATCCGGGCCGCGTCGTGTGCGAAGTGACCGAGCAGAGGTCGGCTTCGCAGGAGGTCCTGCACAGCTTCGTCGCGGCGTTGCGGGGCAACGGGTTTCGCATCGCCGTCGATGACTATGGCGCCGACGATTCCGATATCAACCGCATCAAGGAATTGCGGCCCGACATCGTCAAGTTCGACGCCACCTGGATCACGCAGCTGATGGAGTCCGGCGCCGGCTTCGCGCTGTTGACGACGATGGTCAAAAGCTTCGAGGAACAAGGCATCCGCACGGTGTTCGAGGGCATCGAGGAAAGGTGGCAGCTGGAACTCGCCGAGAAATCCGGCGCTTCCATGGTCCAGGGTTTCGTGCTTGCGCGGCCGGAACTGGCGCCGACGAGTTTCCGTGTTTTCGGAAAAACTCCGGACCCGGTTGCGGCCGCAAGCGATGCGTCCACCGCCGTCGCCCCACGTGCAGCGCGGCCGGCAAAAGCCTTCGGGCGCAGGGTCGCGCCATGAGGATCGAGCGGCGGCGCAATGTCGGCAAGGCGATCTTCGTCGACGAGATAGGCATCGAATACGGCGTCCACGGCGAGTTCCGCCTGCGCAGTGCCTACCAGCCGATCTTCGCGCCGCTTGGGCGATCGCTGCACGCGGTGGCGGTCGAGGGCCTGATCGAGCCGCACCGCGCCGGCAGGGCAGGGTCGGCGCGGGCGTTCTTCGAAAGCGTTGCCCCGGCGGACCGGCTGTTTGTCGAGACCATGTGCCGGGTGCTGCATCTCAGGAACTTCCACAATATCGGCGTCGACGGGCTCGATCTGTTCTTCAACTACAATCCGATGGTCAACGACCATTCCGGGCGGGCGCTGGCCGAGATCCGGCTGATGAGCCGGCATCTGGGCGAGCTCGGCCTCGCCCCTAGCATGCTGGTCTGCGAGATCACCGAACAGGCGGCGGACGACGCGCTTCTGGCGCGGCTGGTGCGGGAGATGCGGCGCGACGGCATCCGCATCGCCATCGACGATTTCGGCACCGGCCATTCGACCGAGGAGCGGGTGAGCCTGCTTCAGCCCGACATCGTCAAGATCGATGGCGGCTGGTTCGCGCAGTTCTGCCGCCATGCCGCCGCCGAACGCTTCTTCCGCCCGCTGGTCTCCAGCCTGCATGACCGTGGCGCCAGGGTGCTGGTCGAAGGCATCGAGCAGCCCGTCCACCTGCGCGTCGCGCTCGACGGCGGCGTCGACCTGCTGCAGGGTTATCTCCTCGCCCGTCCGGCGCTGGCCGGCACCATCTTCAACGAAGAGCCGCTATCAGTCGATGCTCTGCTGGGCAGGGAGAACAATGTCGTGCCGCTGTTCGGCTAAGCGACTTCGGCGACTGGCGAAAGCGGTGCCACAGCGTCCTTCTCCCCGCTCTACGGGGAGAAGATGGCGGCAGCCAGATGAGGGGCGGCGCCAGCCTTCGTTGTTATCGGCTGTATGATCATTCCTCTTGAAACGTCAGCGCCGCCCCTCATCGCCCTGCCGGGCACTTCTCCCCGTAAACGGGGAGAAGGATGCTCTCATCAGCGCCGCTGATTGTCCCACCAAAACAAATCATTGGTTGAAGGCACGGCGGCTGCGATAATCGCCTGGTCAAGGCAGCTCCGGGGACCCTCCATGATACTCTACAGCATGATCGACAGCGGCAATTGCTACAAGCCGCGCCTGCTGATGGCCAAGCTTGGCCTGGCCTTCACCACGATCGAGGTGAGTTCACATACTGGCGACACGCGAAAAGCCGATTTCGTCGCCAAGAACCCGAACGCCATGGTGCCGCTGCTCGAACTCGACGACGGCCGCCGGCTGGCCGAATCCAACGCCATCCTGCTCAATCTCGGCGAAGGCACGCGCTTCCTGCCGGCGGACAAGTATGAGCGTGGGCTCGCCTATCAATGGCTGTTCTTCGAGCAATACAGCCACGAGCCCTATATCGCCGTGCGCAAGGCGCTGCTGACCTTCCCCGAACGCGCCAGGGATGCGACGCCCGAGCGGTTGGCGATGACGCTGGAGCGCGGCCACAAGGCGCTCGGCGTGATGAATAGATATCTGGAGAACAACGCTTTCTTCGCCGGAAACGCCTTCAGCGTCGCCGACATCGCGCTCTACGCCTACACGCACACGGCCGAGCAGGGCGGGTTCCAGCTCGACGCCTATCCGGCTGTCATGGCCTGGCTTGGCCGTGTCGAGGCGGATCCGGGGCACGTGCCGATCGAGTGGGCGGGATAGGAAACCCTTGTCCTCACGCTCGTCGCCGCTTCGCGGCTCGCTCCGGACGGGGCGCGCCAACAGGCGCCACGCCCGGTTGGGCTGGCGGCCTCCGGCCGAGAAGCCACCGGTGGGACTATTGCGTTAGTTGCGGCACCCTAACCCCAGACAAACAAAAAGGCGGGATAAATCCCGCCTTCCCATGCTTGGTAGCCTGATCGGGAGCGTCCGGTCCGGGCTGGCAGCTATCTGCTGTTCCAGCTTGTCGGGTCTTTCCGCTCCGGGCGCGCTTCTCGCGCGACCGTCAGTACATCCGTGACTTGCCGCGCGCCCCGGGCTCTCGCCCGGCGCGCGCCATTCGCAAAATCAGGCTGCCTTGCTCAGAGATCCAGCGGACGACTTGCCAGTGCGGCGGTCCTGCTCGATCTCGAAGTTGATCTTCTGGCCTTCGACCAGGGTCGACAGTCCAGCGCGCTCGACAGCGGAGATGTGGACGAAAACGTCCGCGCCGCCCGCGTCAGGCTGGATGAAGCCGAAGCCCTTGGTGGCGTTGAACCACTTGACCGTTCCAGTTGCCATAAAAATAGTCCTTGCATTTGCTTTGGTTTGACCGGACCGAAGTCCAGCCGGTGTGCATCGAGATTTTGGAGATAGACGTCAGCAAACGCGAAGATCGCGAGGCCCGGATCGATCGGCCGAAATATCAATGGGGCTGATATAGGCTGCTTTCGTTCCAAAAACAAGACTGCGTGAGAAAGCCGTGATTGAGAACTGCCCAACCGCCGCCCCAATCTGGTGAAACCGTCGTGGCAGATCGCGCTGTCCGTGGGCGGCGGATCAGGGGAGGAGACCATGAAAACCATAGTGCTTGCCGCCTGTCTGACGCTGGTGGCCGCCGAGGCGCAGGCCATCTCGCGCTATGACCCGACGCATATGAGCTGCGGCAAGGTGCAGTCGACGATCGCCAGGCAAGGCGCGGTCATCCTGCGCTACCAGTCGAAGCGGGTGCCGGGGCTGCCGCTCTATGACCGCTATGTGCAGAGCCAGCAATTCTGCACAATGGGCGAGGTGAGGACGCGCGCCTATGTGCCGAGCGCTGACACCAAGTCCTGCCCGGTCTACAACTGCAAGCGGCCGGACAATGACCGGCATTTCCGCCGGCGATTTTTCCACAACAATTAGGGGCAGCGCCAATTAGGGGCAGCGTCCGCGCCGGCGGTTCAGAACCCGAAGGATACCTGCGCCGGTGGGGGCGGGCCGACGCGCACGCCTTCCATGGCCAGCATCTTTTCCTTGGTGACGGAGCCGCCCGGCGCCGAGAAGCCGCCAATCTTGCCGCCTGCCGCCAGGATGCGGTGGCAGGGGATCACCAGCGGCACGGGGTTGGCGCCAAGGGCGGCACCGGTTTCGCGCGGCAGGCCGGCATGGCCGGCGCGCTTGGCGAGTTCGCCATAAGTGGTTGTCTCGCCATAGCTGAGCTTGCGTGCCGCGTCGTAGATGGCCAAGCGGAAATCGTCGACGCCGTCGAGATCGACCGGGACATCGGAGAAATCGACGTCCTCGCCGGCGGCGTATGCCTTGATCGAGGCAATGAGCTCGACCACCCATGGCGGCTGGGCCGTCGAGGCGGAAACGCCGCCATGGCGCATCAGCCGCCGCTCCACTGATTCACGGCTGCGTTCGGGCAGGCAGAGCCGGATCAGGCCCTTTTTGCTCCAGGCGATGCCCATGAAACCGATCACTGTTTCTAACACTGCGTGGCCGGCTGTGATCGACGGTGTCGTTTCCATGATGCGCTCCTTTTCGCAAAACGGCGAAATCCGGGATTCCCGCCGGTACATATCAGGAACAATATGGCATCACCGCCCGCGTCTCGCCACCCGAAAACCACCAGATGGCCCCGATTGCTACCCTGGAATCGCTGGTGTAAGGGATTTCTTAACATCCCGACGAACCGGACCCGAGCGCGGCTTGCCAGCAAAACAAACCCTTATCGCGATCGGCGTGATTGTGGCGGCAGCCGGCATGAGTGGCTGCACCTCGACTTCGCAGATGAAAGCCGCGCCGTCCCTGACCGAAACCGCGACCGTTGCCGGCAGCGATGCCGGCTTCACCATACCGCTGCCGGAGACGGTTTCCGTGCTGCCGCAATCCTCCGGCATCGCCCCCGTCCAGACCGCCGAATTGACGCCTGGCGCAGCGACCCCGCCGGCGCTTGATCCAGCCGCCCAGCCGGCCGCGACGACCGCCGCCTTTGCCGGCCCGACGCCGGCCGCACCCGCCGTAACCGCTGTCATGACCGCCAACGCCTGGCAGGCGCCGCCGCCGGCCAAGGCGGCTCAGACCTACACCACCGCCGGGCTCATTGTGCCGGCGGTCGCCGGCAGCGGCCAGAAACTGCCTGGGGTGCAGCAGGTTGCCTATGTCGTGCCGCAGAACCCGGCTTCCCTGGTGCAGTTTCCCTCCGCGCCGGTTGATCCGGCGCAGGAGGAGCATACGGGCGTGCGCGGCGACGTCGACCGGCTGATCGTCAAATACGCCGCGCTCTACCAGGTGCCGGTCGATCTGGTGCGCCATGTCGTCAACCGCGAGAGCACCTTCAATCCCAAGGCCTACAACAATGGCCATTGGGGGCTGATGCAGATCAAGCACGCGACGGCGCGCGGCATGGGCTATGACGGCCCGGCCAAGGGCCTGTTCGACGCCGAAACCAATCTGAAATACGCGGTCAAATATCTGCGCGGCGCCTGGCTGGTGGCGGGCGGCAACGCCAAGAAGGCGGACTGGCTCTACCAGACCGGCTATTATTTCGACGCCAAGCGCAGGGGCCTGCTCGAGGCGACCGGCCTCGGTGTCGACCGCAGGCGGCGTCCGCAGCCCGACGCCTGAGCGCGATGCCTGAACCACGCCCGCCGGCCCTCAACGACATCCGGCTGCGCAAGCTTCTCGACGAGACGCTCGTTGCACCGCACTGGCCGGATGGTTTTGCCATGCGCTGCTTCGAGCCAGGCGACGCGCCGCCTTTGCATGCACTGCTGAGCGAGGTGTTCGACGACGGCGCCGACGGCCCGTTCGACGAATGGTGGCCGCGCATGTCGGCCGATCCCGAATTCGACCCGGCGCTGTGCTTCCTCGTCATCGACGCCAAGGGCCGGCTGGCGGCAGCGGCGCTGTGCTGGACAAGGGCTTTCGTCAAGGATCTCGCCGTTCATCCCGAGGCGCGCGGCAAGGGCATCGGCGAGGCGCTGATGTGGCAAGCCTTCGCCACCTTTCGCGGTCGCGGCGCGGCCCATGTCGACCTCAAGACCAACACGGTCGAGAATGCCGCCGCGGTGCGGCTCTACGAGCGGCTGGGGATGATGCCCGTAGCCTGGGAAGGCTAGGGTGCGTTCAGGTGATGCCGGCCTGCAAGCGTCGAACCCCTTCACTTCCCATGCTCACCTCGTCAAGGACGCTCCGCTGCGGTTTTGGGAACCCAAAGCGTCGTTCCGCATTCAGGGATTGGGTGGGGATCTGACGAGCTGTTGACGCGCGGAGGTTTCCGTTGCCGGCTCCAAAGGGAGACCCGCCACCGTGAAGCTTTTCCACGCATTTCTGGCGCTTGCGGTTGGTGTTGTGCTTTCGGCCGCTCCGGTGCACGCCGTCGACCTCTCGATCGTGTCGGGAGACACCGGCAACGGCATCAAGGTGCTTCGCGAGATACTCGACCGCTACGAGAAAGAGAGCGGCAACAAGGTTTCCATCGTCGTCCTGCCGCCGTCGACGACCGACCAGTTCGGCCTGTACAGACTGTGGCTTGCAGCCGGCAACAGCGATATCGACGTCTACCAGACCGACGTCATCTGGGCGCCGCAACTCGCCAGCCAGCTCGTCGACCTGACCGCGGCGGCCAAGGATGTCGTCGGCGCCCATTTCCCGTCGATCATCCAGTCGCAGACCGTCAATGGCAAGCTCGTCGCCTTGCCGATCTTCACCGATGCGCCGGCGCTCTACTATCGCAAGGATCTCCTCGACAAATACGGCGCCAAGGTGCCGGCAACCTGGAAGGAGCTGGCCGACACCGCCAAGCTGGTCATGGATAAGGAACGCGCGGCCGGCAACAAGGACATCTGGGGCTTCGTCTTCCAGGGCAATGCCTATGAAGGGCTGACCTGCAACGCGCTCGAATGGGTGATGTCGAATGGCGGCGGCCAGATCATCGGGCCGGATGGCACCGTCTCCATCAATAACCCGCAAGCGGCGGCCGCGCTCGACATGGCCAAGGGGTGGGTTGGAACCATCTCGCCGCCCGGCGTGCTTGCCTATCAGGAAGAGGAATCGCGCGGCGTCTGGCAGACCGGCAACGCCGTGTTCATGCGCAACTGGCCGTATGCCTATGCGCTTGGCAACAGCGAAGCCTCGCCGATCAAGGGCAAGTTCGACGTGGCGCCTTTGCCGGCCGGCACAGGTGAGGGCGCCCGGCCGGTCGCGACGCTGGGTGGCTGGAACCTTGCGGTCTCCAAATATTCCAAGCACACCGGCGCGGCGATCGAGCTGGCCAAGTTCATCGCCTCGCCAGAAATGCAGAAATTCCGGACGCTCAAGACATCCAACCTGCCGACCATCCAGGCGCTCTACGACGATGCCGACATCGCCAGGCAACAGCCGATCGTGCCGCGTTGGAAACAGATATTCCTCAACGCGGTGCCGCGTCCCTCCGCCACCGTCAAGATCAAATACAACGAAGCATCGAGCCAGTTCTGGACGGCGGTGCATAACACCTTGTCCGGCGAAGGCAGCGCCGCCGACAATCTGGCCGACCTCGAAGCCAGACTGACCAAGCTGAAAGGCAAGGGCTGGTGAGCGTCACGCCTGTGAAGCGATCGCGACTGATGGCGCAGCGCGTGCGCTCGGCATGGCTGTTCGTGGCGCCGATGCTCCTGGTGCTTGCCGCCGTTGCCGGCTGGCCGCTCGCCCGCACCGTCTATTTCAGCTTCACCGACGCCTCGCTGGCGGATCTCGATGCCCGCCGGTTTGTCGGCTTCGACAATTATTTCTCGGTGCTGCGCCTGCCGAGCGGCCGGGTGATCCATGACGGGCTGCTGGTCGACCCGGTCTGGTGGCGCGCCGTCTGGAACACGGTGCGTTTCGCGGTGATTTCGGTGACCTGCGAGACGATCCTCGGCACGATCGTCGCCCTGGTGCTCAACGCCCAGTTCGCCGGCCGCGGCATCGTCAGGGCGGCGATCCTCATCCCGTGGGCGATCCCGACGATCGTTTCGGCCAAGATGTGGCAATGGATGCTCAACGACCAGTTCGGCATCATCAATGTCGTGCTGGTCAACCTCGGCCTGATCAGCGGCAAGATCGCCTGGACGGCCAGCGCCGACACGGCGATGGTGGCCGTCCTCATCGTCGACATCTGGAAGACGACACCGTTCATGGCGCTGCTGATCCTTGCGGCACTGCAGATGCTGCCGGGCGAGATAATCGAGGTCGCCAAGCTCGACGGCGCCAATCCGTGGCAGATCTTCTGGCGGGTGACCCTGCCGCTGATCCGTCCGGCGGTGATGGTGGCCGTGATCTTCCGCGCGCTCGACGCGCTGCGCATCTTCGACCTGATCTACGTGCTGACGCCCAACAATGGGCACACCAAGTCGATGTCGGTGTTCGCCCGCGAGAACCTGTTCGAGTTCGACAAGTTCGCCTATGGCTCCGCCGCCTCGACCTTGCTTTTCCTGATCCTGGCCCTGCTTTCCATCGCCTATATCCGGATCGGCCGGATCAGCCTGGACGGAGGCCGCTGAGATGCGGATGCTGAAGCGAACGGCCTTCTACCTGCTGGTCGCGGTGATCGCCTTCGTCGCGGTGTTCCCGTTCTACTACGCCGTCGTCACCAGCCTGAAATCGGGAACCGAGCTGTTCCAGGCCGACCTCTGGCCGAAGACGCCAAGCCTCGCCAACTACCGCAACGTGCTGACCGAAGGCAGCTTCGTGCGCAACCTGGTGAATTCGCTGGTCGTCTCGAGCGCGGTCGTCCTGATCTCGCTGCTGCTCGGCGTCACCGCCGCTTACGCGCTGGCGCGCATCCGCTTCCGCGGCCGCTCGGCGCTGCTGCTCGCCATCCTGTCGGTCTCGATGTTCCCGCAGGTGGCGGTGCTGGCCGGGCTGTTCGAACTGGTGCGCATGTTCGGCCTCTACAATTCGCTGTTCGCGCTGATCTTCTCCTACATGATTTTCACCTTGCCGTTCACCGTCTGGGTGCTCACCGCCTTCGTCCGTGACCTGCCGGTCGAGGTCGAGGAGGCGGCGATCCTGGACGGCGCCACGCCATGGATCATCATCACGCGGATCTTCCTGCCGCTGATGTGGCCGGCGCTGGCCACCACTGGGCTCCTGGCCTTTATCGGTGCTTGGAACGAGTTCCTGTTTGCCCTGACCTTCACCTCCAACAATGCGCAGCGGACCGTGCCGGTGGCGATCGCGCTGCTTTCCGGCAACTCGCAGTTCGAGATCCCGTGGGGCAACATCATGGCCGCATCGGTGATCGTCACCGTGCCGCTGGTGGTGCTGGTGCTGATCTTCCAGCGCAAGATCGTCTCCGGCCTCACCGCCGGCGGGGTCAAGGGGTGACTCGGGATGGGTTCCCTGGGCAGATCTGGAAAGGAACTGTCCACCAAGACGGCAGGCCGTGTCTTGCCTCCACTCCTTCGGTTGCTAAGGTTCGCCTGCGTGGGGCTTGTTGAAACAGGAGGAAACACGATGCGGTTTCTGCTTTCCAGCCTTGCTACTCTGCTCCTTGCCGCTCCGCTGCTTGCCGTCCCGGCGCGGGCCGCCGCCGACTGCGCCAACGCGCAGGACCAGACGACCATGAATCAATGCGCCGGCAAGGATTTCGACGCGGCAGACAAGAAGCTCAACGACGCCTACAAGCAGATCGAGGGCCGGCTGAAGGACGATGCGGCATCGAAGAAGTTGCTGGTCGACGCGCAGCGCGGCTGGGTCGCCTTCCGCGACGCCGAATGCAAGTTCCAGGGTGGTCCGATCGACCAGGCGGGTACCGTCTATCCGATGGTCGTCGCCAATTGCCGGACGGCGCTCACCAACGATCGGCTGAAGGATTTCCAGACCTATCTCAACTGCCCTGAAGGCGAGTTGAACTGCCCGGTGCCGACGGCGCGGTAGCGTTCGTCCATCCCATCGGGAAGATATGCCCCTCCCGTCGCCGGGCGGCGTGCGAAAATGTCGGAACCGATTGTCGCCAAACGTCCTTGGGTCGCAGAGCAACAGCGCCGGGACGCCGGCGCCGACTTTAAGGGAGCCGATCATGATCACCTTTCCCAACGAATCCGCCAGATACCGCACCGCCCGCGAAAAGCTGCTGAAGAAGGAAATCGAGCTGCGCCGCGCCATGGAAGCCGTGGCCGAGGCGCGGCGGGCGCTGCCGCCGGGCGGGCTGATCCGCCAGGATTATGTCTTCGATGCGCTCGATGCCGACGGCAAGCCGGCGAAGACAAAACTGTCGGAGCTGTTCGCGCCGGGCAAGGATACACTCATCCTCTACCAGATGATGTTTCCGCGCCATCCCCAGGAAACACGCGACGTGGCGACATCGGGCGGCACGGCCAGGCTCGCCCGGCCGGACCAGCCGTGCCCGTCCTGCACGGCGCTGCTCGACCAGTGGGACGGCGCCGTCGGCCACCTCGAAGCCGCCGGCTTCAACTTTGCCGTGGTGGCCAAGACCGCATTGGAAAACCTGGTCACGCTCGGCCGCGATCGCGGCTGGAAGAACATGCGGCTGGTGTCGTCGGCCGCCAACAGCTTCAAGCGCGACTACAACGCCGAGGACGCCGACGGCGCGCAGATCCCGCTGCTGTCGGTGTTTCACCGCGACGGCGACGGCATCAGGCATTTCTGGTCGTCCGAGCTCGGCTTCGCGCCGCCGGAGCCCGGCCAGGACCCGCGCGCCATCGGCACCTGCGAGATCCTGTGGAACCTGATGGATTTTACCCCGCAAGGCCGGCCCGATTGGCATGAGCAGCTGCAGTATGGGGCGGGGTGTTGTCACTGACATCAGGACGTTTCGGCTTCAGTCGCCGCGCTTCAGCTTCGAATGCTTTTCGGCAAGCGGTCGCTATCCCACCTGCTCGATGAGCCAGGCGGGGCTCGTGCCTGCTTCGGCCGGAACATCGGAAGGCCCGCTGCATTGATAGGAGACGGTTTCGACGCCCTTCACGGATTCGAAATGCGACCGACAGTTAGCAGCCTGTGGGACCTGGTGCGAGAAAGCGTGGTTGGCTTTGTCAACGACAATGCCCTTAGCCATGGCGCGGCGATGGCCTTTTATGCCGCCACGTCGCTGGCCCCGGTTCTGATAATTGTCATCGCGATAGCGGGCATTGCGTTTGGGCATGACGCAGCGCAGCTGGCTTTGTCTGCTCAGATCTCCGGGCTGATGGGTTCAGAAAGCGCGGCGCTGCTTCAAACCGCGCTCGAAGGGGCATCCAGCAAATCATCCGGCACCTTGGCGGCCATCATCGGCACGGCCACTTTGCTCGTCACCGCCTCCGCGGTGTTTGGCGAGATGCAGCAGGCGCTGAATGCAATATGGAAGGTTGAAGCGAAAGGGAGTTCGCTGTCGCGGCTCTTGCGCGCCCGTGCGGCAAGTCTTGGCCTGGTCGCCGCCCTCGGCTTTATGTTGCTGGTCTCCTTGGTGGCGAGCGCGGCGATCTCGGCTTTGGGCGGCGTGATCAGCGCTCAATTGCCGTTCGGCGAATTTGTTCTGAGCGCGATCAACACCCTGATATCCTTTTCCCTGATCACCGTGATGTTTGCCGCGATCTACAAAGTCCTGCCGGACCGTGCCTTGGAATGGCGGGATGTCTGGATCGGTGCTGTCGTGACCGCCGCTCTGTTCACATTGGGGAAGTCGCTTATCGGTTGGTATATCGGCACAAGTGCAATCGCTTCCTCATATGGCGCGGCCGGAGGGCTGCTCGTCATACTGCTCTGGGTCTACTATTCATCACAGATCTTTCTACTCGGTGCGGAGTTGACCCGCGCCTATTCCGTTCGGCATGGCAGCAGATCCGATCTGTACGGGCTGGTTCACAATGCTCCCGTTTCAGAAAACCTTGTTTCAATTCGCCGCACGACCGGCGCTTCGGGCGTCGTCGCGTTGTTGGCGGTGGCGTGCGTGAGCGCAACGATGACGGCCTTCCTGCTGGGGCCTCGCCGCCCGTAGAGGAGCGGTCACGCCGCAATCGCGAGGCCGCTTTCATCCCTTCCCGGAAGGGAGAAGCGGCGCGTCGGCAACCTCACCGCCTCTGCCGCGTTGGGCCTTCGAGGACACCTCTCACGGAGCGCTTCGATGAAACCGCATCTCGCCGCCGCCATGCTGGCCCTTCTGGCCGGAACGCCTTCAGCCTTTTCCCAACAGCCGTCCAGCGACGTGCCGCCGGTCTCCGAGAACAAGGTCGACACCGAAACCTTCACCAGGACCCTGGCCAGCGCCGACCGCTTCGAGATCGAAAGCAGCAAGCTGGCCGAGAAAAAAGGCGTCGCGGCGGATGTGAAGGATTTTGCCGCGCTGATGGTCAAGGACCACACCAAGGCCGGCGAAGATTTCAAGGCGGCGCTTGAAAAGAGCCAGACCACGGCGTCCGTCACCCCGCAAGGCCCCCCGCTGCTGCCGAACGACCAGGCGATGCTCGACCAGCTCAAGGCGCTCGACGGCGACGCCTTCCAGGCCAAATACATCACCTTGCAGACGCAGGCGCACAAGCAGGCCGTGGCTATGGTTTCGACCTATGCGCAGTCCGGCGACGACCCGGCGCTGAAGGAATTCGCCAAGAAGACGCTCGAAACGCTGAAGATGCACGAGATGCATCTGAAGGATTTGGCGGCGGCGCATTAGGGGAGCGAGGCGGCCACTGCGGCACCATCCATTTGACGTTTGCGCTGCCCCTCATTGCCCTGCCGGGCATTTCTCCCCGTAAACGGGGAGAAAGACGCCTGCGCCGGGCTTCGCTAATCCTGTTCGCTGCCGGAGAAGAGCCGGCGTCGCGACAGCCCCTTCGCCCCGTTTACGGGGAGAAGATGCCGGCAGGCAGATGAGGGGCAGCGCTGACTTCGATGGTTTGGTGGTGAGCGGGCGTATAGACTTCCCCCACCACCATGGAGCCACCCATGCCCAAGATCGACCTCGCATCCGTGCCCGTCCGCAAAGGCTCGGGCTATCCCGCGCCGTTCGGCGCCCCTTGCGCCGAGCGTACGCGGCGGCGCCTGGGTGACGCCGGCGGGCTCAGCGATTTCGGCGTCAACCTGATGACGCTGCCGCCCGACGGCTGGTCGAGCCAGCGCCACTGGCACAGCCATGAGGACGAGTTCGTCTATGTGCTGGAAGGCGAACTGACGCTGGTCGAGGATGGCGGCGAGACGCTGCTCAAGGCGGGCGATAGTGCTGCCTTCGCCAAGAACAGCGGCAACGGCCATCACCTGATCAACCGCTCATCGGTCACGGCGCGCTACATCGAGGTCGGCTCGCGCAATCGCGACGATGTCATCACCTGCTCCGACATCGACATGATGAGCCCGAGCTCGGATGGCCGGTTTTTGCACAAGGATGGCACGCCGTATCCGCGGCAGGGGTGAGGCCGATCGCACAGGATGGCGCCAGCGCCATACGAGATTCTCTGGGGCAGTGACGAACTCCGGCTCTGAACCGAGGGTTTGCCACTGGCGTTCCGCCAGTGCCGGGATAAGCTCCCTGCCAACCCAGGGAGCATCACCATGAAAAAACAAGTCATCGAAGTGCCTGTTATGTCGGACAAGGTGCGGGCGCTCGGTCTGCCCTGTTCGACGGCGGTGAAGGCCAATGGCTTCGTGTTCATCTCGGCGACGCCGCCCGTGGACATGGTGACCGGCGAGATGGTGCGCGGCGACATCGAAACGCAGACCGAGGCATCGCTGAAGGCGCTGAAACATTGCCTGGAAGCGGCAGGCACCTCGCTCGACAATGTGGTGATGGTGCGCATCTACGCCGTCAATTCCGGCTTCTACAACGCGATAAACAGGGTGTATGCCCGGTATTTCAGCGTGAACCCGCCGGCGCGGAGTTTCGTGCCGGTGGCGTCCTGGCCGATGGAGTTTGATATCGAGATCGAATGTGTGGCGGTGGCTTGAGAGGTGAGAGCGTAGCCAAGTCAGGTTTTGCATTAGAAAGCTGGCGCGGTTGCCACACAAAAGGCGGAACCAGCTTCGATAGTTCAAAACCTGCTGTCACTCAGGCAAATTCACGTGACATGTTTCTCGATTCATGGTCTCCTATTTCGCACGTATGTTCCTTATTTGTTCCCTTAATTCGACGTTAACGCGCCCTATCT
Source organism: Mesorhizobium sp. WSM4310 (assembly GCF_007003935.1). NCBI lineage: Bacteria > Pseudomonadati > Pseudomonadota > Alphaproteobacteria > Hyphomicrobiales > Phyllobacteriaceae > Mesorhizobium > Mesorhizobium sp. WSM4310. The sequence continues at coordinate 13,335 of NZ_VFTA01000024.1, read as the reverse complement.
AACATGTCTCTAACGGGAGAATCCTCTTGGCTATAGCTGCCGTTCGATCGCATCCTAACGAAAAGAGCGCACTGTCTGATGCGCGCGATTCAGCGTGGAAAAAAAGCGAATTTATTCGTAGTGCTCTCTCCGGGAGTACCGATAGCGATCGTGGGGAAGCTGGTGGGGCAAGCAGTAAGAACGACGATCGGAAAGAGAAAGCGGAGTAGTCCGCTTTATTCCGCTAGGGATGAATATCGCATTGTCGGGACTAATCCAGACAAGCCCGCTGAGGAGTTTAGGTCTCCTTGGCGTAGAGATATTGCTCGCTTAATTCATTCGCCGGCTTTCAGGAGGCTTCAGGGTAAGACGCAAGTCTTTCCGAGGTCGGAATCCGATTTCGTTAGGACTCGACTGACTCATTCTCTCGAAGTCGCTCAAATCGCCAAATCTATCGCTATTCGTCTAAATGCTAAGGACGATTTTTTTCGAGCCAAAACTAGGCAAATTCACCCTGATATCGTTGAGTTTGCTGGCATGGCGCATGATCTAGGTCATCCGCCTTTCGGTCATAACGGTGAAGAAGCGCTAGACAATCTCATGAAGGGTTATGGCGGGTTTGAGGGCAATGCTCAGACCTTGCGAATCTTAACTAAGCTTGAGAAAAAGCAGCTCCTAAACGGCGGCAAAAGTGTTGAGCAAGCCTTTGATGATAACGGCAATGACTTACGTTGTGGTCTCAATCTCGCGTCGAGATCCTTAGCTTCTATTTTAAAGTACGATTCTATGATTCCCGAGCGCCACGAAGATAGGCCGACCGAAGGTGTTCAGAAGGGTTTCTATTTCCACGAAGAAGAGATCGTAAAAAAGATAAAAAAAGACGTACTTAAGGGCAAAACTGTCAGTCGTTTTAAAACTATTGAATGCTCAATAATGGATGTCGCTGACGACATAGCGTATGCGACTTATGATATTGAAGATGTTGCCAAACTTAAATTTTTTCGCCTAGTTGACTATCTGTACCCTGGAAAAGACACGCTGAGCGAGATAGCAGAGACTATCGAAAAGAGGTCGAGAAAATATTATCGCGACTTGCCCGATTCTGCCCATGCGACATCGTCAAGAGATGTATTGAACAACATCTTTGACATAATTGGCGAGATATTTGACCTCGAGCCAGATCAAGCCAAAGCTATGAAGTCTTTGCAGAACGATCGCGCTAGAAATATAGTGACCGTGTTTACGGTTAACGAGGCTTCCGATAAAATAACCAACGATGGGTATAGAAGAACAAAATTTACGTCAGGGTTGGTTCAGGAGTTTCTTGATGCTGTTGAGGTTAAGTACGATGAAGAAAGCCCCCTCTTGTCTCAAGTTAGGGTGAGGCACAAGACATTCAAGAAGCTAGAGACGTTAAAGAACCTTACTTATTGTATGACAATAAATAGTAATGCGTTGAAGATATCAGAGTATCGGTCTCGTGATATAATAAATGGAATATTTGAAGCCTTTACGTCGGAGACAGGGTATAAGCTTTTCCCCGAAGATTGTAGATTTATATACGGGAAGGCTAAATCTACTGTCTTGCGGAAAAGAATTATTTGCGATTTTATTTCGGGCATGACTGATAGCTATGCTATCGAGGTTTATGATAAGCTGTACTCTTCCGCAAATGCTAGTATATTTAAAGGAACAAATTAGCAGCTTGGGCAGATTTGAGTTGGAGGCTCATTTGGAAGAGCGTGCCTGTCACGCAAAATACTCCTGCAGCGGCCTGACCTCGAGGCTCCCCGCCTTCAGCGCCGCGATCGCCTCCGCAACAGCCGCCGCACCCGACAGTGTCGTGTAATACGGCACCTTCTGCATCAGCGTCGCCCTGCGCAGCGACTTGGAGTCCGACACCGCCTTCTGGCCGTCCGTCGTGTTGAAGACGATCTGCACCTGGCGGTTGCGGATGGCGTCCTCGATATGGGGGCGGCCTTCCAGCACCTTGTTGATCTTCTCGGCGTCGACGCCGTTTTCGGCGAGGAAGCGTTGCGTGCCTGACGTCGCCAGCACCTTGAAGCCGAGGCCGGTCAGACGTTTGACGGCCGGCAAGATGCCCTTTTTGTCCTCGTCGCGCACCGAGACGAACAGCGTGCCAGAGCGCGGCAGGTCGACGCCCGCGCCGAGCTGGCTCTTGGCGAAGGCCAGCGCGAAATCGCGGTCGAGGCCCATGACCTCGCCGGTCGAGCGCATTTCCGGGCCGAGCAGGATGTCGACGCCGGGGAAGCGGGCGAACGGGAAGACGGCTTCCTTGACCGCGATGTGGCCGGGATTTCTGGGGTCGGGCATGGCGCCATAGTGGGCGAAGGCGTCTTCCAGCGTCTCGCCGGCCATGATGCGGGCGGCGATCTTGGCGATGGGCCGCCCGATGGTCTTGGCGACGAAGGGCACGGTGCGCGATGCGCGCGGGTTGACCTCCAGCACATAGACCGTGCCGTCCTTGATCGCGTATTGCACGTTCATCAACCCGCCGACATTGAGCGCGCGGGCAAGGGCGGCCGTCTGGCGCTCCAACTCGTCGACCAGTTCCGAGGGCAGCGAGTGAACGGGGAGCGAGCAGGCACTGTCGCCCGAATGGATGCCGGCCTCCTCGATGTGTTCGAGAATGCCGGAGACGAAGGTCGCCTTGCCGTCGCAGAGGCAGTCGACATCGACCTCGATGGCGCCCGAGAGATAGGTGTCGAACAAAAGCGGGTTCTTGCCCAGCAGCGTGTTGATCTGGCCGGTCTTGTCGTTGGGGTATTTCTGCTTGATGTCCTCCGGCACCAGGCCGGGCACGGTGTCGAGCAGGTAGGACTGCAGCATGCTCTCGTCATGGATGATCTGCATGGCGCGGCCGCCAAGCACATAGGAGGGGCGCACCACCAAGGGGAAACCGAGTTCGCCGGCGACGAGGCGGGCCTGCTCGACCGAATAGGCGATGCCGTTCTTCGGCTGGCTGAGGTTGAGCTTGTGCAGCAGCTTCTGGAAGCGGTCGCGGTCCTCGGCCAGATCGATCATGTCGGGCGAGGTGCCGAGGATCGGGATGCCGGCCTTTTCCAGCGCGTCCGCCAGTTTCAGCGGCGTCTGGCCGCCGAACTGGACGATGACGCCGACCAGCTGACCCGAGGCCTGCTCGGCGCGCAGGATCTCCAGCACGTCCTCCGCCGTCAGCGGATCGAAATAGAGGCGGTCCGACGTGTCGTAGTCGGTCGAGACCGTCTCCGGGTTGCAGTTGATCATGATCGCTTCATAGCCGGCGTCGCGCAGCGCGAAGGCCGCATGGCAGCAGCAATAGTCGAACTCGATGCCCTGGCCGATGCGGTTCGGACCGCCGCCGAGGATGACGACCTTCTTGCGCGACGAGACCTGCGCCTCGTTGGCGAGCGCGCCGGCGAACGGCACTTCATAGGTCGAGTACATGTAGGCGGTGGGCGAGGCGAATTCGGCGGCGCAGGTGTCGATGCGCTTGTAGACCGGATGAACGTCGAGCCTGTCGCGGATCTTCGCCACCACTTCGGCGTCGGTCCTGGTCAGCGACGCCAGGCGGGCATCGGAGAACCCTATGGCCTTCAGCATGCGCAGGTTGACGGCATCGGCTGGCAAGCCGTGCTCGCGGATGCGGGCTTCCATGGCGAGGATGCCTGCGATCTGTTCGAGGAACCACGGGTCGATCTTGCACATTGCGTGCACGTCTTCCAGCGAGGTGCCCATGCGGATCGCCTGCGCCACCATGCGCAGCCGGTCGGGCGTCGGCGTGCCGAGCGCGGCACGGATGGCGTTGCGGTCGTCGGCGTGGTTGGCAGCCGTCGCCCCATGGCCGAGGCCGGGGATTTCGATCTCGTCGAGGCCGGTCAGGCCGGTTTCCAGGCCACGCAGCGCCTTCTGCAGCGATTCCTGGAAGGTGCGGCCGATGGCCATGACCTCGCCTACCGACTTCATGGCTGTCGTCAGTACCGGCTCGGCGCCGGGGAATTTCTCGAAGGCAAAGCGCGGGATCTTGGTGACGACATAATCGATCGACGGCTCGAACGAGGCGGGCGTGGCGCCGCCGGTGATGTCATTCTCCAACTCGTCCAGCGTGTAGCCGACGGCAAGCTTTGCGGCGATCTTGGCGATCGGGAAGCCGGTCGCCTTCGACGCCAGGGCCGACGAGCGCGAGACGCGCGGGTTCATCTCGATGACGACGAGGCGGCCATCGGCCGGGTTGACGGCGAACTGCACGTTGGAGCCGCCGGTCTCGACGCCGATCTCGCGCAGCACCGCGATCGAGGCGTTGCGCATCATCTGGTATTCTTTGTCCGTGAGGGTCAGCGCCGGGGCGACGGTAATCGAGTCGCCGGTGTGGACGCCCATCGGATCGATGTTCTCGATCGAGCAGACGATGATGCAATTGTCCGCCTTGTCGCGGACGACCTCCATCTCGTACTCCTTCCAGCCAAGCACGCTTTCCTCGATCAGTACTTCGGTGGTCGGCGAGGCGTCGAGGCCGGACTGGACGATGTCGTAGAATTCGGCGCGGTTGTAGGCGATGCCGCCGCCGGTGCCGCCCATGGTGAAGGAGGGGCGGATGATGGCGGGCAGGCCGACATGGTCGAGCGCCTGGGCGGCGATTGCCATGGCGTGGCTGATGTAGCGCTGCTTGCGGTCGCCTTCGCCGAGGTTCCAGCGGGTTTCCAGCGCGTCGAGCTCGGCGTCGAGATTGTCAGGCTTCTCGGCCTTCAGCGCGGCGCGCTCCGCCTCGTGCGTCTTGCGGTCGGCGTTCTTGACGTCGGTGGCGTTGGCCAGCATCGACTTCGGCGTTTCCAGGCCGATCTTGCTCATCGCCTCGCGGAACAGCGCGCGGTCCTCGGCCTTGTCGATGGCCGTGGCGTCGGCGCCGATCATCTCGACATTGTAGCGGTCGAGCACGCCCATGCGGCGCAGCGACAAAGCGGTGTTGAGCGCGGTCTGGCCGCCCATGGTCGGCAGCAGCGCGTCGGGCCGCTCCTTGGCGATGATCTTGGCGACGACCTCCGGCGTGATCGGCTCGATATAGGTGGCGTCGGCCAGTTCCGGGTCGGTCATGATCGTTGCCGGGTTGGAATTGACCAGGATGACGCGGAAACCTTCCTCTTTAAGCGCCTTGCAGGCCTGGGTACCGGAATAGTCGAACTCGCAGGCCTGACCTATGACGATGGGGCCGGCCCCGATGATCAGGATCGACTTGATGTCGGTGCGTCTTGGCATGTCATAGGTCCGTTCGGCGGGCGGCTTGCACAAAAAACCGGGACGGGAAGACCCGGCCGGTTGTGCTCGCGATTCTGGTATCAGGCTAGGTGGGCCTTATAGGGAAGAGTTTTGGCGGATGTAACCCCGAAAATGCTGGATTAGGCAGTAGGAAATAGGCAGTAGGGATTGGGCAGCAGGCAGTAGGGCTTTTCAAGCGCCTTGGACGTACGTCCCTACTGCCCATTCCCTACTGCCTACTGCCTAATCCCTAGCGTCCAAACGCTACCGTGTCGGTGATCTCGAAGCGTTCGGAGACGCCGATGCGGATCATGCTCAGGCTGCCCTCGCGGGTGAAGCGGAAATCGCCCTTGGTGTCCGAGCCGGCCGGCAGGCCGGCATAGAAGGAGATGAGGCGCGTGCCGCCGTCGGGCCAGGTCACGGTGATATCGGCCTTGTCGGCGCCCTTGTGCACGATGGCGGCCGCGCAGCGCTGCATCGGCTGGCCGACATAGCGGGCGCAGGGGATTTCGACGCCGCCGCCCTGGGCAAGCGAGGTCGGCTGCGGCGGCAGTTCGGCGACGGTCTGCGTGTCGACGGCGGGCGCGGCGCCGTCAGGACGCGGTGTGGGAACGGGAAGCGATCCGGCCGGCGAGCCGCTGTCCGCGGCTGCATCCTGGGCGACGGCGGGGATTTCTCCGGTCGGCGGGGTTTCATTCGCCGCCAGCGCCAGGCCGTAGGCATCCTGCATGGCGATCTCGGCGGCGGACTTGACCGGGGCTTCCGGCGTGTCGGGATGGGCCGCGCCGCCGAGCCGCGCCGTCAGGTCGGGCTGTACCGCCGGCGGCGGCGCATCGGGCGCCGCGCCTGCATCGGCCGCCTGGCCGACGGGCACCGTTGCCGGGTTGACGGGAACGAGGTAGCGCGCCGGGGCCCAGCCGCTGGCTTTGGGGTTGTCTGTCTCGACCTTGCACCAGGGGTGCCCGTCAATGTCGTTGCAGCCGAGGTTCCTGACGCTGGCGCCGGCGGCCAGACGCGCCTCGGTCTTGCCGGTCGCCGACGGTTTGGCGCGGACATTGAGCAGGTCGTCAGGCGCGAGACCGGTGACGACGGAGATGAAGGGCGTCTCTTCGGCATGGGCCGGGGCAATGGCGGACCACGCCGCCATCAGCAGCGGAGCGGCCATCAGCGCCAAGAGCGTTGTCCGCAGCGTAATTCGGCGCCTCGTCACTTGGCTGTCGGCGATCAATTGCATTCCCAAAGGCACCGCCAGAACCCAAAACGCTGCCGCACGCGAAGCCGGTTTTATAAGCGACGCTGCGCCGCCGTGTCTACAAGCGAGATGTTTTGCGCCTTCGCGAAGGCGCTTGAGCAGGTCGGATGAGGCTACCGGCATGAACGCAAGGCATTCCCCGGGGCATGAGCTTCGCTCAGCCCGGGGCATGAAGCAAGCTTCAGTCCGGGGCATGAAGCAAGCTTCAGCCCGGCATGAAGCAAGCTTCAGCCTGGCATGAAGCAAGCTTCAGCCTGGCATGAAGCCGGTCCTCAGCGCGTTGGCCCATTCTGGGCGTCCCGCCTGTTCGGCCTGTCGTGCTGCCGCCTCGTGGTCGTAGTCGACGGCGATCGTCTCGAAACGGTCGGGCCGGCCTTCGCCACCCAAGGTGACGATGCCGTAGCGCGCATGCGGCGAACCTTGTTCGGAAACATGCGCCGGCGGGGTGGAATCATCATAGGCGGGGCTGCCGATGCTGCCCGGATTGAAGATGACGGGACCGTCGGGGATGCGGATCAGTTCCGGGCGGTGGCTGTGGCCGCACAGCGCGATGCGGCAGGCCCGGTCGAGCGCCTTGAGCCGCCGCCTGATCGACGCCAGCGGCGCGCGCACCAGCTGGCCATCGACGATTGCGTCGAGCAGGTATTTCTCGTCATGGTCGGGACGGGCATGGAAGGCGACGATGCCCGGCGCGATCTCCAGCGTCAGCGGCTGCGCGAACAGCACCTGGCGCTGCGCCTCAGTCAGCCGCTCCTGCGCATAGATGTCGGACGCCCACATGGTCTCGTCGGCCGGATCGACCGCGACGCGGCGGTCATGGTTGCCGCGCACCGTCGGCAGGTTCAGCGCTTCCAGGCGCTCAAACGTCTCGCGCGGCCAGAGCGGTCCTGAAACGCTGTCGCCGAGATTGACGGTGAGCTCAGCGCCGCCGCGACGCGCCAAATCCTCCAGCACCGCGTCAAGCGCAAGGACGTTGCCATGGATATCGGCGAGGACGGCTATGCGCATGCGACGGGCTCCCTTGGTGCGGCCCATCGGGACGCCGGCCCATCTTCGTTATCAAGCCACCGCCTTCCTAATCAAGTCCCCACCTTTGGGGCAGCCGGAACCACCGCGCAGCCCGCCCATGGCTATCGCGAGGCAGCATTCCATCTGCTACCATCCACGCCGTCCCAGAGTTCATGATATCCGCTGAGACAGGTTCGGAAGGCACCAAGCGATGACCCGCGACCAGATGTTCGCCCACCTGCGCGCTGCCAATGAGGTCGCGCGCGACGCCGCCGCGCATGGGCACCATCCTTTCGGCTGTGTGCTCGTCGGCCCCGATGACCGCATCCTGATGCGGCAAGGCAACATCAACACCGTGCGCCACGCCGAAACCGAACTCAGCCGGCGTGCCGCGGACGCCTATCCGCCGGAATTCCTGTGGTCCTGCACACTGGTCTCGACCGGCGAGCCCTGTGCGATGTGCACGGGAACGCTCTATTGGGCAAATATCGGCCGGCTGGTCTACGGCTTCGAGGAGACCAAGCTTCTCGCGCTGACTGGCGACCATGCCGAGAATCCGACGATGAACCTCTCCTCGCGCACGGTCCTCGGCTCCGGGCAGAAGCCGGTCGAGGTCCACGGCCCCATCCCCGAGATGGAGGAGGAGCTTCTCGCCCCGCATATCGGTTTTTGGCAGCGCTAGGGCGACAGCACCTTACCTTTGAACCTGCAAATCTAGGCCGGCATCTCGATATCGTGGCCGCCGACCGCCGGCAGAGCGGGGTCGTCGACGGCGGCGGCGATGACGCTGTCGAGCAGGCCGGGGAAGCGGGCGTCGAGATCGGCGCGGCGCAGCGTGATCATGCGGTTGGTGCCGACCACTTCGGCGCGGGTGACGCCGGCCTCGCGCAGCTTGGCAAGGTGGTAGCTGAGATTGGTCTTCGAGCCGAGATCGAGGAACCGGCTGCAGTTCAGCGCCACGCCTTCCTTGCTGGCGAGATAGCGCACGATGGCGAGCCGCGTCGGATCGCCGAGCACGCCAAGCACGATCGGGAGGCTGATCTGGTCCGTATTGGGATGAGGTAACGTCATGGCTGGAACCTAAGCGCAGTTCGGGTCGATTTCAACGCATCCGTCCTCGCCGGCCCGTGCACGCTGTTTCTCCATTTTTGTCCGTACCGAACGATTGTGCTGACACAGGGCTGACAGGATGGTTCAGCTATTTTGCCATGGCTTCATTGACATCATGCCCTGTTATGTCCAATTGTTCAATAACTTTTGAACTAAGGACACGCGCCATGGACAAGCGGCTCTTCTGGCTTGCGCTCGGATCGTTCACGATCTCGACCGAGGGCTTCGTCATCTCCAGCCTTCTGCCAGACATCGCCAGGGATGCCGGCATTTCCATTCCACTCGCCGGCACGCTGATCACCGCCTTCGCGCTCGCCTATGCGATCGGCACGCCGATCCTGGCGACGCTGACCGGCGAATGGGACCGGCGTCGCGTCATCCTTTGGACGCTGGTGTTCTTCGTCATCGGCAACATCGCCGCCGCCTTGAGTTCCTCATTCGAAGTGCTGTTGATCGCGCGCATCATCATGGCGCTGTCGTCGGGCCTGTTCGCCGCGACGGCGCAAGGCACGGCGGTGGCGCTGGTCGATGACCATCACCGGGCACGCGCCATCGCCGTGGTCGTCGGCGGCACCACGGTGGCCGTCGCCGTCGGTGCGCCGCTCGGCGCGCTGGTCGCGACGATCGCCGGCTGGCGCGGCACCTTCTATGCGATTGCCGGGCTCGGGGCGCTTGCCGGCGCCATCCTCTGGTACAGGCTGCCGCGCGGCATCGTCGGCACCAGGCTGCCGCTGAAGCGCCGGCTGGCGGCCGCCATGCGGCCGGGCGTGATGCCGATCCTGGTGACGACATTGCTGGCGCTGACCGGCGCCTTCACCGTCTTTGCCTATGTCGCGCCGCTCGCCATCCAGGGCGCCGGGCTCAGCCAGATCGCGCTGCCCGGCATGCTGCTTGCCTTCGGCGTCGGCGCCGTCATCGGCAACATTGCCGGCGGCCAGGCGGCAGACCGGTTCGGCGCCACCCGGACCGTCGGCTGGTCGTTGACGCTGAGTGCCGCCATGCTGGTGATGCTGTCGGTCGTGCCGGCCTTCCTGCCGCAGCACATTGCCGGTCCGGCGCTGATGGCGATGATGGTGCCGTGGGGCATTGTCGGCTGGGCGTTCCCGCCGGCGCAGGCCAGCCGCATCATCAAGCTGGCGCCCGATGCCGCCCCGATCGTGCTGTCGCTCAACGGCTCGGCCCTCTATCTCGGCGTGGCGCTGGGCGCGGTGGTCGGCGGTGGCGTGCTGCGCTACGGCGCGCCGGCCGATCTCGGCCTGGTCGCGGCTGCCTTCCCGCTGATCGGGCTTGGCATCGTGCTGGCCGGCCGCTGGGCGGCACGGCCGGTCGCGATGCCGGCCGAATAATCGCTTCGAAGGCCGCCGGCTGCCAATCCATTTTGACACAATTCCGGACGGAAAACCGTTTCACACTTTTCCTGGAATTGCTTAGGCAGCCGGCGGCAAAACGAAATCCAGCGCGCTGATGTCATCCAGCAGCGCGCGCAGGCGTTCCGCCTTCTCCTTGCCCACCACATCCTCGAAGCGCTGCTGGGCGAGCTGCCACAGCTTCATCGCCTCATCGAGCTTGATGCGCCCTTGCCGGGTCAGCCGCACCCGCTTTATGCGGCGGTCGTCCGGGTCGGCGAAGGTCTCGACATAGCCGTCGCGGATCAGCGGCTTCAGCGTGTGGCCGAGCGCCGACAGGTCCATGACCAGGGCAGCGGCAATGGCGCCCATCGCCGGCTCGTTGCCGATATGGATCTGGTATAGCAGGCCCTGCTGCGTGGCCTTGAGGCCTGACGGCGCCTGCACGTCGTCATAGAACTGGCCGAGCTTGCGCGTCGCGCGCCGCAGCATGGCGTAGTTGCAGGCTGTCAGCCCGGGCAGGGTGTCTTTCGGCATGGTGGTTCCTCGGCGCCGGTGAAAATTCTGTCCGGCCGCTGCCAGACAAATAATCCCGAACGCACTCATTGACAAGATAGTGGCATATGCCTACTTCGTAGAAAGTGGTATATGCCACTAAATCAATCAGGCGGCTTGCCGGCGAGCCGAGGCGAATGCCTGCGGCGCCGGCGGCCAGGTCGAAGCGAACAGAGATGGAAGGAACAGGACAATGAGTGGACAGGCAAACAAGGGAACGGCGGTCGTCACCGGCGCCTCGTCTGGCATCGGCGCGGTCTATGCGGACAGGCTGGCCGGGCAGGGTTATGATCTGGTGCTGGTGGCGCGGCGCGCCGACCGGCTCGAGGAACTGGCCGAAAAGCTGCGCTACGCCTATGACCGCAAGGTCAGCGTGATCAGCGCCGATCTCTCGGACGACGATGATGTGCGCCGCGTCGAGCAGGCGATATCGGCCGACGACAGCGTGACGCTGCTGGTCAACAATGCCGGCCTTGGCGGCCAGCAGGTGGTGGCTACGGCCGACGCCGACGCGGCCGAGCGCATGATCAAGGTCAATGTCATCGCCTTGACCCGCCTGACCCGTGCCGTGCTGCCGGGTCTTCTGGCACGCAACCGCGGCGCCATCGTCAACATCGCCTCGGTGCTTGCCTATGAAACCTCGTTCGGCGGCATCTACAGCGGTACCAAGGCCTATGTCGTCAACTTCACCGAGGCTCTGCACCGCGAGGTCGCGGGCACCAATGTAAAGGTGCAGGTGGTGCTGCCGGGCGCGACCCGGACCGATTTCTGGGAACTCGCCGGCAGCGATATCGACCAGCTTCCGAAGGAGATCATCATGTCCGCCGACGATATGGTCGATGCCGCGCTTGTCGGCCTGGCCAGGGGCGAAGCCGTCACCGTGCCGGCACTTGCCGATGTCGCCAGGCTGGACACATTCCTCGGCGCCCGCCAAGCCTTCTACGGCAGCCTGCACGCCGACAAGCCGGCGGCGCGTTACGCGGGTTGAGGGTTTCAGGATTTGAGTTCCTCGCCCCACGGGAGTGGGGGAGAGGTGGCCGCGAAGCGGTCGGAGAGGGGGCCTGCGCCAGCGGTGGAAAGGATTCTGGAAGCCCCATTCACGGACAGGATTCGCCATTCCCCCTCTCCGTCTCGGCTTCGCCGAGCCACCTCTCCCCCGCCTCTGGCGGGGGCGAGGAACCCAGGCTCTGCAAGGCCTCAGCTACGCCGCCCGCCACATCGGAATGATCGACGCTGCCAGCACCAGTGCCAGCACGATGTTGAGCGCTCGCCACTGCCATTCGGTCTTGAGCAGCCGGGCCAGCACCATGCCGGCCACGCACCAGGCGGAGAGCGAGATGGCGGCGGTGAGGCCGAAGGTTGAGCCGAGCAGCAAGGCGAGTTGTCCCGGCCCATCGGCCAGCGCGGCGAACGAGGCCGCCGCGCCGAGCCCCATCGCCCAACCCTTGGGGTTCATCCATTGGATGCCGGCGCCGCCAAGGAAGCTGTTGGGCTTGGCCATGGTCACGTCGAGATTGGGTGGCCCGGCACGGCCGATCTTGATCGCCAGCCACAGGAGATAGAGCGAGCCGATCACCTTCATCGCCAGTTGCAGCGACGGCACCGCAAGCAGCAGGCCCGCGAGGCCGGCGGCGGCCGCCCCCGTCACGGTAGCGAGGCCAGCGGCGCTGCCGATCATCAGCGGAACCGAACGGCGAAAACCGAACTGCGCGCCCGAGGCGGTGGACAAGGTCGTGGCAATCCCAGGCGTGGCGGTGGCCACGAAGGCAAACAGGATGAGCGGCAGGATCGGCTGGAGCATGGGGCGTCCTTTATCGGAGGCTCCATCGTAGGCTGGGTGCGTGCATCAGCAAATGCAATGTTTGCTATGATTAGCATTAGCATTTATAATGCAATTATGATCCGCAATCTCGATACGGCGCTGATGCGCACCTTCGTCACCGTCGCCGACAAGGCCAGCATGACGGCGGCCGCCAATGTGCTGCACCTGACCCAGGGCGCCGTCAGCCAGCAGGTCAAAAGGCTGGAGGACACGCTTGGCTGCAGCCTGTTCGAGCGCGACCGGCGCGGCCTGCGCCTGACGCGGTCCGGCGAGCGGCTGTTCGGCAAGGCCAAGCGCCTGCTCGGCCTCAACGACGAGATCTGGGCCGAGATGGCGGGCTCGGCCGTCGCCGGCCAGGTGCGGCTAGGCGTGCCCTACGACCTCGTCGGCACCTTGCTGGCGCCGGTGCTGAAGGCCTATGCCGAGACCTATCCGCAGGTCGAGATATCGCTGGTCTGCGCGTCATCGCCGGAACTGGCGTCAGCGCTTGCGGCCGGAACCATCGACCTCGCGGTGATCGAGGAACGCGTCGGCCCGACATCGGGCGAGTGCCTGGCCATCGACCGGCTGGTCTGGGTCGGCGCCCGAGGCGGCACCGCCAGCGCCAAGCGGCCGCTGCCGGTGTCGATCGTCGCCGACACCTGCGCCTTCCGCCCGGTGGTGCTGTCAGCCCTCAACGAGCATGGGCTGGAATGGCGCACCGTGTTCGAAAACGGCAATATCGACGCCACGACGGCGACGGTGCGCTCCGATCTTGCCGTCACCACCTGGCTGGCCTCCACCGTGCCGGCCGATCTCGACATCTTGCCGTTCGATGTCGGGCTGCCGCCACTGCCGAATTTTGCCATCAATCTGCATCTGCCGCGGCACGGCGTCGGGCCTGCGGCACAGGAGTTCGCGCGGCACATACGCGATGGGTTGGCGCGACGGCCACAGGCAGCTTGAGACCAAGCAGAACTTGGGTTCCTCTCCCCCGTCGATCGGGGGAGAGGTGTCGAGCGAAGCTCGAC